>JANRAA010000275.1 GCA_030728235.1 Flavobacteriales bacterium | reverse complement strand
GTTGCAGTTGCGTCGTAGTTACAAGCGGTTGGGTCTGTACAACCGGCACAAGACACGTATTCACAAGAGCCGTTGCTACAAGCAGCGGAAGGGTTGAAGTTACATGCATTGACATCCGTACATCCCGGGTATTCACAACCACTATTACAAGTAGCAGCTGCATTATAGTTACACGCTGTGTTATCTGTACAGCCGAGGACACCTGTAAATCCTATTGTAACTGGATTTGTCGTTTTCGTGCAGTTTTGGTTGTCTCGAACAGTTACGGTGTATGTCCCTGGTGGAACTTGAAAAACACCACTCGGTTGATAGTCCACCCCATTCAATGAATATTGTATACCACCATTTCCTCCGAAGGCCAGGGCTACAACTTGACCAGAAGCAACCCCTGGACAAGAAGCTGGAGATGAACTTGTAATGTTCGCTTGAATTGGGTTTGGTTGGGTAATATTAAACGATAGGCTTTGACCAGTGCAACCATTTGCATCCTGCGCATATATAGTATATGTACCTGGAGTAAGGTTAGAGAAGTCGGGAGATGATTGCGTGTAAACACCATTTGTTAAGCCATACATCAAGGCACCAGTTCCCCCTGCACCAGTTGCGTCGATGGTACCATTGCCTGCCCCATTACACGTAACATTCGTTTTGTTTACCAATGATACTGTAATTGCGGGAGGAGGAGTAATAGTGAATTGCTGCACGACTTGACAACCTTCACCGTCGGTTACGGTCAGCGTATAAGTTCCTGCTCCGAGGTTATTAAAGTTCTGATTTAGAAGCGGATTTCCACCGTTAAGGGAATATGAAACCGCACCTTGTCCGCCTGTAGCAACAACAGAAGCGCTTCCATTTGTTGCGGCTGGACATGTCGGAGACACCGTATTAACTGCAACAACTTGCAACGTACAAGGAAAAACACAAGTCCCATTATCAATTGTGGCAGCAGGGTCGTAGTTGCTCGCAGAAGGACTTGTGCAACCAAAAACGGCATTTGGATCTGAAGAAAAAGGCAAACCGACAGCCAATAGCTGGTTTTGGTTATTTCCGTTGTCAAAAACCTGAATATTGAGATATCCGCTCAGCACTCCTGATGTTGTAAATTGTCCTAGAAGGACTTTAAAATCAGGACCAGCAAATCCATTAACGCTTGATGCTGAGAAGGTATTAAACCAAGACCCTCCGAACTGTCCATCAATTTCAATATTGCCACCGGCATTGAACTCAGTAATCCACGGATCTGAGGACGATTGCACCAATGAAATTTCAGCTCCCGGAATGGTTGTATTTTCTCTGCCTATTGTTACCCAGCTATCGAACTCGATATCAGGGAAAAAAGCATAAAACGCCGGATTGATAGTCGAACCATTTGCAGATCCGAATGATTGCTGAAAAAATGTTGTGGTTGTGGTCACCAACAATGGAGATCCAGCTAAGCCATAGACAGAAGAAACAAAATCTGTTTGATCCTGGCATACAGCGTATAATCTGTAAGTTTTGGTTCCTGTGAGATTTGGAATAGCACCAGTATGCACAGCATACTCTTCCACTTCCAATCCGACAATTTGGGCGTTCGCGTTAAGGCCTACAAGAAGGCACAGAACTGCAAACAATGCTGAGTTAAGACGCATCGCAGTAATTTTGGTCAATGAAGCTAATTTACCACAATTTCGACTAACTCAAACATTTTTTCCGTTAACCATGTTTTTTTTTCGTTAAACATGGAACCCATTGATTTAGACTTGGTTAATTTCAAAAAAAAGACCCCCGGAAATACGGGGGTCTCAAATCTGAATGTAGCGGTTGGTAGGACATCAACCGTCTATACTCAGGATAGTATTATTGACTCGCTTCATTTATGGGTTTCGGCAAAATTCAGAACAAGTAGATTTTAGTTTAAAAGTGAAGTTAACTCTTTATTATTAAGTTCGGGCAGCTTCAAAATTCTTTGCACTTCTCCATCGTTTACAAAAACAATCAGAGGTACTCGACCTCCTGTTAATTTTGAGAATGGATCAGCAGAGAGACGCAATAAAGGTAAATTATCTGATCGAGTATCTGCTAAAAAGTCTGAAAGTTTATCAATTTTCCCATTCAGTACCATTAAAAATGAGAACTCCGGGTTTTCCTTTTTTAGAACATGCATTTTCAGCGCTGTTGTTTTACAGTGAGCACAAGTCATGCTTAGAAACGCCACTACATGTTTACCTTGAGCAAGATCACCTCCCCATGTTGATGACATGGCATTCTCGTTTATTAAATCGACATCTAACGCGAAACTTGTCGCTTCCACGTTAAGATTTCTCGCTGAAATCAAGTCTATTGGATTAAGGATATGCGGGAGGGCGAAGCAAACAATCAACAGAGAAATATTGATGGTTTTTGAAAAGCGCCAATTAAAGGCCCTACCCTCTTTCATGACCGCAAGCGACAGTAAGATGAGCACAAGGTTTTTAACCAAAGATTCTTTCGGGGTCATGCTGAGGTATGTCCCAAAACAACCACAATCACCATGTTCATCCTTCAAAATTTGGAGAACCAGATACATCGAAAAGAATATCAAAACACCAATTGTCCATTTTAACACCCGTTTCTGATTTCCCTGCATAAAAATTAAAGCCAGTCCCAAAAAAATCTCAAGACCGATGATCCCTCTTGCGAGGAAAGGAGCTGATTGCCAGTTTGCAACACCGAGATCAATGAAGTTTAACTCAA
>JANRAA010000274.1 GCA_030728235.1 Flavobacteriales bacterium | reverse complement strand
GCGAACAAAGAAAAGTTACCTTTTCAGCGCGCAGCAGCATCTCGTTCAACCGGCACCGACACCGACGCTTTTGCGTATAGCAACAAAGGAGTTGCCAGCGCATTGATCTCACTTCCGTTGCGTTATATGCACACCACAGTAGAGACGGTGCATCGTGACGACGTAGAAAATGTAATACGCTTGATACATGCTTCATTGAAGCAGATCAAAAGCGGACAAGATTTTCGGTATTTGAAATAATCAATCTTGAATAAGACGACGTAACAGGTATACATCAAGGGGCTTTTCCAGCACCTTGATGATATCTGGTATGTTTTCAGCGCGTTCGATGTCATTTCTATCGATTGAAGACGATAGCATGAACACCTTGCACGACGATTTGAAATCATCAGGGAGATTTTGATAATCTGTAAGCACTTTAAAACCGTCGGCTCCAGGCATTTGGATATCGAGAAGAAGGACATTCAGGTGAGCTTTCAAATCGTTCATGTTATCTACCATGTATTGAATAGCAGATTCACCATCACTGAATGCAGAGATGTGTTCTGTAAGATTTGCTAGGCGCAGCAATTTGGTATTGACAACGACATCGATATCATTGTCATCAACCAACAAAACGTTTAGTTGCAAATCCTCTTTCATAATCTATTTGGTAGTTCAATTTCAAATTTTGCTCCTTGGCGAAGTTCTGAGGAGAGGTGAATTTTCCCTCCCATTTTATCAGTTGCTTCTTTAACAATATAAAGTCCAATTCCGCTGCCCAGCTTACTATCATTCGACCTGAAGAACATATCAAAAACCTTCTTTTGATCTTCTCTGTTGATGCCTTGTCCGTTATCTTCAACAGTTAAACGCACCACCTTTTCATTTGCCTCAATCGCCAATTTCAGGAACGGCTGTTCTTTTGTCAGATCAGCGTATTTGATGGCATTGGAAATCAAGTTATTCAGGATCATTTTCAGTCTTAGCTCATCGAGACGAATGGGTCCTGATTGAGATGCTGATTTCTGGATATCTATTTTTTCGGCACCATCAAAATATCTGTAATGTTCGATGACCTCATCCAATAGGATATCGGCTTGGATATCGGCGAGGACCTCTCCTTGTTTTCTATTTTGGTAGTATGAGATGATATTTTGGACAAATCCATCGAGACGTTTGACTGATTTTTCGATCATACCGAAGTATTCACCGGAAGTTCCGCCAATATTTTCTGCGCGAGCAACTTTTACGACGCCGAGGATGGACACAAGCGGAGCGCGAAGGTCGTGAGAGGCTGAGTAGACAAATTTTTCGAGTTCGCCCAACGCCTTTTCGAGGTCTTCATTTTTCTTTTTCAGTGCTTGACGACCGGCATAGAGTTCATATGCATTCATGATTGTGATGCGCAACTCTTGTTCATTCCAAGGTTTAGGAATGTACCGGAACACCTGCCCTTTGTTGATGGCGTCGATAACAGCTTCGATATCTGCGTAACCTGTAAGCAGCATACGAGTAGGCTCTGGGAAGTCGGGAACAATAAGTTCAAAGAATTCTACTCCGGAGATATTTGGCATTTTCTGATCCGAAATTGCCACATGGATTTCGTTATCCGACAATATCTGTACTGCTTCATTAGCGCTCATTGTTGTGAACACTTCGAAATCTCTGCGGAACGCTGCTTTGAACGAAATTAAATTGTTTTCCTCGTCATCGAGGTACAATACGCGGATCTTTTCTTGTGGCATCATTTTAGAGCTGGCGGCGATCAGTGGCTGCTAGGTAAAGTTATAATAAATTCTGTACCCACGCCTTCTTGGGAATCAACCTCTATTTTTCCATTGTGATCGTTCACAATTCCGAGCACGATGCTCAGACCTAAACCGGTGCCTTCGCCGACTTCCTTAGTAGTAAAGAATGGGTCGAAGATACGTTGTCTCACACTGTCAGGAATTCCAATACCATTGTCTTTGATTCGCACAGTTACTTGGTTCGTTTCATACCTCGTCGATATCCAAATCTTCCGTTCTTCTCTTGTCCGCCCAAGACCAGCTGTAGCTTGCACTGCATTGTTTATGATATTCATAAACACCTGGTTGAGTTTCCCAGGGAAGCAGTTAATTTCTTTCATGTTCGCATCAAAATCTTCGATGATAGATGCTTCACCCCGCATGTTGCTTTTGAGAATGATAATTGTGGAGATCAAACATTCATTGACATCTGCTTTCTTGAGAATATCTTCGTCTAGACGGGAGAACACTCTTAGTCCGCGGACGATTGCTGAGGTCCGGTTTGCGCCATCTTCGATTCCTTTTAGCAGCTGACTGATTTCTGTCCGAATAAACGGCAATTCAAGGTCTTTTGATAGTTGTTGAATATTTCTGACTTTCTCATGAATTTCAGCATCTTCAGGCATAATTCCTTCTAGGTTATCGATTACTTGAAAAAGGTCATCAATATCTCTTTTAAGAGGAGTTATGTTTCCAGAGACAAAGTTAATTGGGTTATTTAACTCGTGGGCGATACCTGCTGTCATTTGTCCGAGAGAAGCCATTTTCTCAGCATCAACAAGTTGAGATTGAGCCGATTTAAGATTCGACAAGGTATGACTCAGTTCATCGTTTGCCAAGGCGAGCTCACGGGTCCGCTCATTTACCTTCGTCTCAAGTGTAGCATTCTGTTGTTTGATAATTCGCTCATTTTCGCTGAGCGCGAATAGTTTCTGTTCTTGTTCGACTTCTTTTTCGCGTTTCAATTG
>JANRAA010000273.1:7557-14994 GCA_030728235.1 Flavobacteriales bacterium | reverse complement strand
CTTGAAGTGATATTGATCTTGAAGCTGCTTGATTTCAGCCGTGTATTCATCACCAGGCGGGATAAAAAACCAAAAATCTGAACCTGCATAAATACGCTGGAACATTTGGTCTTGACCTTTGTCTTTGGCGAGTGAATCGCGCACACTTTGCTTCAAAAAGACCATGGCTCGCTCGCCATTTTGGACAAGGCGAAGCACTTCTCCAGCGCGCGCCTTCTCACGGAATTGATCGTACGAAATACGATCTCCATCAGAGCCGCTATTGAACAAAAGCATCGCGAACAATACAGCACCAATGATGGCATAAATCCAATAGAAGTTCATTTGCTTCTTAGGCGACTTCTTATCTGGATTTTGATTTTCGTTTTCCAATGACATAAAATTTTATTCTATCAAACGTTGTAAGCAAACTCGGTAGTAATAGCATCGGCCCAAAGGTCTTCGATCGCGTAAAACTCACGTGCCTCCCTGTAAAAAATATGAACCACTACATCCGAGTAATCCAACAATACCCATTCGGCATTTTGAATTCCTTCTTTGTGCCAAGGGGTCTCACCCAAATTCTTTTCAGCATTGTCGTCAATTCTTCTCGCTATGGCCTGCACTTGCGTGTGGGAATTACCATGACAAACGATAAAAAAGTCTGCAACTGCATTTGGAACTTTCCTTAAGTCTAGGCTCTTAATATTCTCGCCTTTGACATCTTGAATAGAATTAACTATTTCTTCGACAAGTTGTTCTGTCGAACTTGTTGTGTTTTTCTTCATTCAGAAGATCTTGTATTTGGTTACAAAAGTAATACTTTTACTGACCTATTTCATTTAACGAATCCGCCTACCGATGCGGACTAGCGCAGTATGACGACAAATTTTGTTGGACACCCAACAATTCGCCTTAAAACGGTTGACAGCACTAACAAGTATGCTGCCAATTTCATGTCTCTGTCAGAATGGACCGAAGGTACAGCCATTCTGTCAGAACATCAAACAGAAGGAAGGGGAAGAAACAATAAGAATTGGAACAGCTCCGCGGGTGAAAATCTGCTTATGTCGCTGATGCTCAAGCCACACTTTCTTCTTGCACACGAAGCTTTTCAACTTAGCATGGCAATGGCATTGGCTGTCTGCTCTACCGTCAGTTCATTTGGAATTGATCAGGTGTCAGTAAAATGGCCGAACGATATATTTGTTGGCGACAAAAAAATCGCCGGTATTTTGATTGAGAATCAGGTGCGTGGACAAATCGTTGTATCATCGATTGTTGGCATAGGGTTGAACGTGAATCAAATAGAAGGATTTGATAATCGTGCAACTTCTTTCAAAACTGTTTTAGGCAATGACCTCTCTGTGGACGTTGTGTTCGATAAACTTTGTGTGGAATTGGAAAAACAATATCAGACCTTGCGATCAAATCCGTCTGCATTATTAAAAGCCTATAACGACGAACTCTTCGCAAAAGGATCTCCGAGAGTATACGTTTTCAACGAGCTACAAAATGCAGTTTTGATTGGCGTGGAAAGAAATGGCCTGGCGCGATTTTCAACAAGTAATGGAGAAAAACGCTGCGACATCGACTCAGTAAAGTGGGTTTGGTAATCAACCGAACTTTTGGTGCAATCGTTCAGCGATAAAGTCAAAAAGATTGCGGAGTGGCTTTTCAACCATCATCATAACAAAGGCATTCGCTTCTAGATTGCACACCATGCCAGCCTCAGAGCCTGCTTCTGATGGGTTGATCTGAATATCTAAATCGAACTTCAACGGTGATCCTGCAGATGATTGCAAAATGATTTGGTTGAACTCAGATAGCGACTTGTGCTCCAAGCCCAATGAATATCCGCCAGAGACTTTAAATGAACAGTTAGTGTCTCCCCCTTTCCAATCAGACACTTTATCTTGTGGAAGAAGTTCGATGAGGTTGTTTAAATCTTTCACAAAGCTGTAAACCGCTTGTTGATCTGCTTTGAGAACTACTTTTTTACTTTCAATTAAAGCCATCTCTAAAATTTATTGACCCCACACAGACGGATTTTCTCGCCATGCCCGAAGAAGTGATGATTGATGCTCGTTTATATAACCCGCTTGCAATGCCTGCTTGAGTAAGGTTTCGTAATCTGTTAAGGTATGCAATGGCACGCCGTAATCAGTAAATGCCTTCCTGCTCTGCTCGAAGCCGTAGGTAAAAATTGCCACCATGCCCTTAACGTTGACATCGGCTGATTTTAATGCATCGACTGCAGACAAACTGCTTTTACCTGTTGAAATGAGATCTTCAACTACCACTGCCGATTGGCCTTTTTCAACTACTCCTTCAATGCGATTGCCCAATCCATGTCCTTTGGCTTCTGCACGAATGTATGCAAATGGCAACCCCAACTCTTCAGCTACTAAGGCCCCTATGGCTACACCGCCTGTTGCTACACCAATAATAACATCTGGCTTGCCGAATGACTCATTGATCGCAGAAACAAATTGTTGACGGATGTAAGTGCGGATTTTGGGGTACGACAATGTTTTGCGGTTGTCGCAATAAATCGGTGACTTCCATCCCGATGCCCATGTATACGGTGACTCAGGGCTCAGCTCAATCGCCTTAATCTGCAACAGAAATTCTGCTACCTTTAAGCCCGTTTCCTCCTTTGTTCTCATGCCGCAAATGTATAAAGTTTTCATGTCAGACCGCCCTGTTAGTTTCATTCAAACAACAGGAAATTCAATAATTGTTGAGGACCATCAGCTCCTGATCCGTTTTGATCATGTCGGCGACATAGACTCAATCCAATCTCTGATTGATAAAGACCATGACATTCAATCGGTTAAGATGCTATGCACCGACGTGGAGACATCATGGAAGCTTTTTCAATCGCAATACAAAGTGGTTGAGGCAGCAGGCGGAATTGTTCTAAATGCGAAAGATGAAGTGCTGATGATACATCGATTGGGACAATGGGATTTACCGAAGGGAAAAGTAGATATGGGTGAGACCATTGAGCAAGCGGCTACCCGAGAAGTGTCGGAAGAGTGTGGTATTGAAGAACCGACAATAGTATCGTTCTTTTCAACCTCTTACCACACATATTTTTTCAAAGAAAGATGGGTACTGAAGCCTTCTCACTGGTATGTAATGCGCGTGAATAAAGAAGAAGTCTTGGTACCTCAAACAGAGGAGAACATCGACATAGTGAAATGGGTACCGCAATCTGAAATAGCCGATTATCTGCCGCAGGCGTATGCTAGCATTCGTGATGTGCTAACCGCTTTCCTCGATAAAAACTAATCGCGCCAGGTGCGTCCGTTCCCTTTCTTTTCATTCATGAACAGCTGTTCCAAACGATATGGCAAGCCATCGGCGGGAAGGGGTGTGACGTCATCAATGAACTTATTGTCGGTATCAACAAGGTAACCTGTAGGAATAGACTTTAAATTGAAATGATGTCTGATTGCTGGAGTATTTCCAGAACGCAACAGTTCAATTTTGTTAGATCGCGCTAGGCTCTGCAGGGCATCAATAGACTTTCCTTCGCCCATCTCTACGATTACGAAAGTCATTTTACTCGTCCATTTTGAGATCAGTGACGACAGAGCAGAAATTTCTTTTTGAGCCGAGGGCATGCTGCTATCAACGAAAAACAAATACACCAAACCTCCATTGAAGTCGACTAGGTTAATGCGATCGCCGCTGTTGTTGAGTAAAACTACATTCGGCAGTGCTTCAGCATCGGCTCGGGTGCCTTGCATGCTGTTTTCTAAAATTGAAGAGCATTGTTTACCAAGAATAGGATCAGTAGAAAATCTGGCAATCACCGCTTGGGTCTTCTTTTTAGAAAAATCGATAAAAGAAGGAGTCTGCTCTAAGGCCAGCAATGCTAGCATGCTTAACTCTTCATTGTTCAGCGTTCCTGTTGGATCCAGTGCCTTAAAAATAGAATCGGCAGGGGCCATTGAAATCAGGAGATCTTCCCATTTTGATGGCGAAACATTTCGCTTTGCCAAAGGAGCGAAATTGAGTTGACGAAACAAGCGGACAAATTCTGGGTTGGTGAGATCCGTTTTAATGGTAGGATAATCACTAGCGATGCGCTCAGGAGATTTCCCCAAGGTATGGTCAAGGCTAGCCAACGAAGTAAGCAGCAATTGTTCGGTGAACGCATCATTCGCTGGCATCCATGAATACACCCGATCAGCGAAGGCATTGAATCGCAACGAAGTTGAATCAGCAAGCATCTCTACCACTTCATCATCATCCTCTTCTTCAATAAGGTTTGCGCGCAATAATCTCTCGCGTTGAACTTTTCTATACGCGCTATTCCCTTTTGACTGTTGCTTTGCAAGATCGAAGAACGACTCGTTAAAAAGCACTTCCATTTCATTTTGGAACTGCGACATCAGCATGTTTGCATCCGCCGCGTGAGGCGAAGAGACAAATACGTTGAGCATGTTGTCGCAAAATTTGCGCGCCGCGTTTGTTGGCTTTCGCAGCTCGACCGTGTAATCAGCGTTAGGGAAGGCGTAAAACTCGCCCATCCATTCGCGGCAGTAGAGGCGAATAAGGTGCGGACTGGATAGTGGAAAATCGACTTTGAAAGAACCATCATCGTTTATAGTCACCGAAGTTATTTCAGACTGACGATTGACAAAGGCATCATCGAGGCGGTAAATGAAGAGTTCGCCCCCTGCCAATTCGGATGCAGAACCCGCAATAGAGGTAGCTGAACTATCTGGTTGGACCAGAAATATGAATGCAAGTAGGTATAAAATGCGATACATCGCCATTGTTTCTGAGTATCTCACGTACAACTGTCGAATTTATTGCCGCATACTCTGGATCTGTGAATAAAATCACCGTCTCCAAAAGAGGATCCATGTACTTGGTCATTTGTGCTATGGTGCGCTCATATTCAAAATCGCCACCGTTGCGCACGCCCCTCAGCAAAAACTGCGCCCCAATACTTTTGCAATGATCAATGGTCAATCCATCGTATGAATCGACCGTAACATTCGCAACATCAGCAAACACTTCGCGCAGCCAAGTGGTGCGTTGCTCCAATGAAAACATGCTTTGCTTTGTGCTATTGCTACCTATTGAAACAACGATTTCATCGAAAACCAAAGCGGCACGTCTGACGATGTTCTCATGACCTTTGGTGATTGGATCGAAGGATCCTGGAAAGACTGCTTTCTTCATGCTTCATCGAAATTAAAGAAACTGAAATTGACATGTCCGTAGGTGCGTTCATCGAACAACCCTTCAGCTCCGGCAAACGAGTGATCTGGGCCATGTTCCATGATAAAGATACCCGATTTGCGGACAATGCCTTTCTCTTTGATGAGTTTTGGGAGTTCTTTCAACCGCGGCAGATCGTATGGGGGATCAGCAAAAACGATGTCCCATGTTTCGCGGGTTTGAGCCAGCCATGAGAATACATCTGCTTTAACAGGAATGATTTGAGTGATACCAAAACTCAATGCTGTTGTCCGTATGAACGAACATGAATTCCCTGAAAGCTCGATTGCTCTAACTGTGGAGGCACCTCTACTGGCTAATTCGTAGCTCACAGCGCCAGATCCTGCGAACAAATCCAACGTATCTGCGTCTTGAATTTCGAACTTGTGTTGGAGAATATTGAACAAACTCTCACGCGCATAATCTGTTGTTGGTCGCCCCTTAAAATTGGATGGCGGCTGAAATCGTCGGCCTTTCAGTGACCCTCCTATGATGCGCATGAAATGATATTTAAAAGTGTGGTATGCCTCGAATTTGTTTCAATACCTGCAGCAAGTGTTGGTTGGTCGTAACCAACAAACCGGTTTACAGATTCAAAATATTCTTTGAAGAGCTCGACTTGCTTGTCGGTTACTTCTCCGCAAGCTTCAATCGATATTTCCTCGTTTTCGAGTGCGAGTTGCTTAACAATGTTTGCAGTATAAAAAAGGATGTCTTCGTCGGTCTTAAAATTGAACGAATTCACCAAAAACAATTTTGAATGTCCCACTACTGCGAAATCACATTTCCCACCGTGCACGTCAATCACTATTTGTGGGTTTCTATCGAAGCGATTGTGTTTCAAGAGAGCATCTATCAGCAAGCCTTGAGAAGGAAGCAATTTTTGTCCGCGAAAAACACGTTGAAAAAACCCCAATACTTCTTCATCAGCCCCATAAATCAATGTTGCTGAGAGGCGGGAGATGTTAAAAGACAGGCAATTTTGATATTCGACACCGCTTGATAACTTCAGCAATTCAGGAGAACGCTTGAAATCGTACAATGCATTAGGAACCAGCACCAGATCGCAAGACCTCAAAGCAATGCTGGTATTCGCGAAAGTTTTATTTCCGAGGGTATTGGACACCCAAGAATTAAGTGCTGAAATCTGCTCAGATGGTTCGAATCGCAAATCACCAATTGAGAGCACAGATTTATCTGAATTGGTAACAGCCCACAACAGCGAGTCATTCGCTACCAACGCATATAAAAAATGGTCAGAAGAATAGTGATCGGGCGATAGCCCTTGGATATCGAGTTTCTCTTTATTTCCAGTTACCATCGAGGTGAGGTTCGGTAAGCGAACCAAACTTAAGCGTGTCTTTACGAGCACCTTCCTGACCGAAAGGCGTTGGGTCTTTCACTTCCAAAGTTGCTTTTTTAACTCCACCGACTTCGATAGAACTCATTTTAGCGTCAAAGCGAACACCAGAGAGAGGTGAAAATGTTAGTGAATCAAGATTGACAAGATCCATTTTCTTAGCCTTGCGTTTTTCGGGAGTGAAATTTTCGTCGAAAAAGGTTGTGTAAATGGTATCACGGATTTTCCATACACTCATATCGAACTCGATTTTAGACAACAAATCGTCTGCTGATGTCCCTATAAGAGCAGCAACAGAATCGACATCAGCGCGAGTGATTACATAGCCCAGTTCTATAGATCGCTCTTCAGGAAGTGAATCATGGAACGTACCTGCTTTAAAAGGTATCGCTACAACAGGTTTGTGAACGAAATTCAAGAGTGTGTCGAAATTGGTCGTAAACACTCCGTAAACATCTTCGTATGCTTCTTCAATAGAGCGGATGTCTTTCAGTTTCTGAATAACCACCTCATCGTATTGCTTCTTTTTCTCTTGATACACCAATTCGCTATCAACCGATGAATACACTTGATATCCCAAGAACAAAGCCAGCACTGCTGCTCCATAGCCAAGGATTCTAGAAATCGACCCGCTCAATTTTTCCAATACTGTAGGTGTCATCAGAACCGCAACAGCAAGCAAAATGAGCGATGAAATAAGAAGCATGATAGGTTGCTTTTCTAACGCGTCGCCACTAAAGTATTTGACCAAAAAGACCAATCCCATGACAAACAACCCGATTGAGATAACGTATTTTCCTAATGTCTTCCCAAGATTTTCCATTTTCGCTTGACGATTTTAAAGTATAACGGCA
>JANRAA010000273.1:5234-7547 GCA_030728235.1 Flavobacteriales bacterium | reverse complement strand
GCATGTGCCCGCGCAAACTTACAATTTTTTCTTTTCCACCTTCCCCCGAAATCGAACGATAATATCGTTTCTAAAAGACATTATTTATAATTCCTTTCCGATATTAGCGCACCAAAAAATAAAAACAACTAATTGATGTGACCTTGCGTTTGACTTTACGTCGAAAATTCGCATTCCTTCTGAGAGGGTCATTTATAAAAAGATTTAAAATGCCGGAGCGGGCTACCCGCGAGGGACAGGGTTCGTGGCTAACTAAAAGGTCACCATTGGGAGAGAGTGGTGAACTCCCTGGGCTCGCTTCGGTTCATTTTTCTGATTCGCTGCTGTTTCACCTTGTCGTTTATTTTATCTTCGCGCAGTGTCTGCAATAAGATTTATAGCCTCTCGCATGGCGGGAAAGAGTGAAAGCCAAAAACTTTCAAGACCCGTTGTCACAATTGCTACTCTTGGCGTCGCCGTTGGCGTAGCACTCATGATAATCAGTATTGCTATCGTGACGGGGTTTCAGCAAGAGGTCAGAGACAAAGTAGTAGGCTTTGGAGCGCACTTCCAGATTGTAAATGCCGACCAATCTTTCAACAAAGAAAGTTCACGCATCGAAATTTCTCAAGATTTTTATCCCTCACTCGGGGATGCAGAAGGAATTCGTCACATTCAGATCTTTGCCACAAAACCGGGGATCATGGAAACCTCAGACAATCTGCAGGGAGTAGTGATCAAAGGTATCGGGACCGACTTTGATTGGTCGTTCTTCAATTCGAAAATAACCCGAGGTCAAGCCTTACAAATAGGAGAAACGGCTGGCGAAAGTCAACTCATGATTTCAGAGTTCACAGCCAAACGACTCGAACTCGACTTGGGCGACAAAGTAACACTCTACTTTGTTTTGAAAGAAGGCGACATTCGTCCGCGGAACTTCGAGGTTACAACCATGTTCAATACCGGACTAAAAGAGTTCGATGAACAATTCGTTTTTGTCGATATCGCCCACATCCAACGCATCAACAAATGGGGCATTGAAGCTCAAATAGCATTGATTGATTCGTGCCAAAGCGATGTTGTGACTGTTCAGGGGTTTGGTTTTGGCGGACAAAACGATTTACGATACAGTTGGTCGGAAAGCAGCCTTGCTGGGCCTGGTCCGCATGAAATAGCAATGGGTACCTCGGCAGACACTACCTTCACATTGATCGTGACCGACGGCGCACATACCACCGCCGATACCGCTTTTTTAACCATCGCAAAAGCCAATCCAGACAGTTGCTTCCACGGATCATTGACCACCTCTGGTGGAAGTTGGAAATACTACGCTGGCGGTTTTGAGGTCTTGATCGACGACTATGCCCAACTCGGTGATATGGACGATGCCGTGTTTTATGAAGTACCATATTACCTCGATGTCTTGAGCGTTGCCGACAGAAATCCGGAAATATTCTCGTGGCTCGAAATGCTCGATTTGAATGTCGACCTTATCATATATATGATGATTCTCATCGCAGTGGTCAACATGACATCTGCCTTGCTGATAATCATACTGGAGCGTACAAATATGATTGGTATGCTGAAGGCCTTTGGCATGCGCGACCGGCATGTAGTTTTTATTTTCATCCGCCATGCGGCTAGAATTATCGGTGTTGGGATGCTTGTAGGAAACCTCATTGGCTTTGGGTTGTGTGCTTTGCAGAAGACAACAGGCCTTATCAAACTGAATCCAGAAACGTATTACGTTGACTACGTCCCTATCCGTTTTGACTTTTTATACCTCTTTCAAATAGAAGCCATCACCTTCGTAGTTTGCGTATTGATGATGTTGTTACCGGCACTTTATGTATCGAAGATATCGCCGGTAAAAGCTATTCGCTTCGATTAAGACTCTCTACCTTTGTATTATGAAAAACCGTGTTTACGACAACATTTTGGGAGCTATCGGCAATACGCCGATGATCCGACTAAATAAAATTGCAGCCGACATCCCAGGAACGGTATATGCAAAAGTTGAGTATTTCAATCCAGGCAACTCGGTGAAAGACCGCATGGCGCTCAAGATGATTGCAGATGCTGAGAAGAACGGCACCCTGAAACCGGGCGGAACTGTGATTGAATGTACGTCGGGAAATACAGGTATGGGACTGGCTTTGGCTTGCATAGTGAAAGGGTATAAACTGATTTGTACCACAAGCGATAAACAGTCGAAAGAAAAATTTGACGTCTTGCGCGCTCACGGCGCTCAAGTGTTTGTTTGTCCGACCAACGTGGCACCCACCCACCCCGATAGCTACTACTCTGTTGCTGAGCGATTGCACAGAGAAACAC
>JANRAA010000273.1:0-5224 GCA_030728235.1 Flavobacteriales bacterium | reverse complement strand
CATTTCAGGAGTAGCAAAATACCTCAACGAGAAACATCCGAACATCAAGATTTGGGGTGCTGACACTTATGGTTCTGTTTTTAAAAAATACCATGAAACGGGAGAATTCGATGAAAAAGAAATTTACCCTTACATCACCGAAGGTATAGGTGAAGACATTCTACCAAAAAACGTTGATTTCAGTCTGATCGATGGTTTCGAGAAGGTAACAGATAAAGACGGTGCCCTCGTTACACGTGAGCTAGCCATCAAAGAAGGATTGTTTCTTGGCTATAGCGCGGGATCTGCCTTTCAACTCATTCGTCAGCGCAAGCACGAACTCGATGAAAACAGCTTTGTTGTTGTGCTTTTCCACGATCATGGCAGCAGGTACGTCGGAAAAGTATTCAACGACGATTGGATGCGTGACCGCGGGTTCTTGAAAGAAGAAGTGAAGACCGCCAAAGACATCATCGCTAAACACCGCAACTTGCCTTTGGTTCAGGTATACTCTGGTGAACCTATTGAGGCTGTGATTCAAAAAATGAAGCACTACGGCATAAGCCAAATGCCTGTTATCCAAGAAGGAGAAATTGTTGGTTCAGTAGACGATAGAAAACTCTTCGAGGCCATTTTTGACAATTCGAGTACGATGACCGACCCTGTGTATAAAGTGATGTCGGCACCCTACCCTGTTGTTTCTGAAGGCATATCTTTGAGCGAATTATCGAAAATGATGACCAAAGACAATGCGGCAGTGCTTGTGGCATTGAGCGAGGGCGGACATCATATCATAACAAGGCATGATTTGATTGCCGCAATTGGATAAGACGCATGAAATGGAGCCTGACCAGTTTATTGTTTGTTGGGTTATTCCAGCTCGGTTTTTCCCAGCCTGATTTTCGGCTTGCCTATGCTATTAAACTAGATGTAGGTGCAAATTTTGCCAAATTCGACGACCGTCAAGATCTGAATGTCAGTCAAAAAGTAGGTTCTGTGCTTGATCTTACTGCTGGTTTGGGTGTCAGATACAAGGAGCGATATGGCATCTTTGCTAGTAGCGGGGGTGTTTTAGATTCGTATTCTTTTCGCCTCGACAGCGGAGAATACTCTATTTCGAGCATTACTTGGAAAGTAAATCTGTCGGCCTTCGCCTTGATACCAATCAAAAAAAACGCGCATTCCGACATCCACATAGGTGTTGACGTGGGAACTGTTTTTTACGGTCCCGATACAGAAGGCGAAACAATCGGCAATTACAGCATTTTGGCTAGCGCATTTGGGCCAAAAAGCAATGTGATTTCACCTGAAATCGGCCTCGTAAAAACACTTCCTCGTGGTGCTATGCACATGGGGTTGACGTATTCTTATATCCTCAGAGATAGCGCTACTGTGAACTTTGCTTTTACAAAAGATGGGATTACAAATTACGCGAGAGGAAAGGGCGACTATTTGGGATTGCGCGTGCGATTCATCGGCGATATCACCCCACCAAATCCGCCAAAATTGAAGTTGCCTCAGCCACCTGCAGAAATGAAAGACTTCATGGCAAGGGAAACGCGTGTTGGCAGAACCTTCAGTTTAAAAAGAAGAGTTGTGAAACTGCGGTTGTGGGATCAGGCAGAATTGGACGGCGATACGATTTCGGTATTTTACAACGACCATTTCATCCTCGTTGATCACGCACTCACACGGAAAAAGAAAGTACTCAAGCTTTACCTTCACAACGGCACAAACACGATCATGGTCTGCGCTAAAAATGAAGGAACGATTTCTCCAAACACCGTTGCTTGCAGAATATACGTCCGTGGCCGACAAGAAGATTTCATTTTTAGTACCTCGATGGTCAGGAATGAAACTTTGATATTGAACCTCGATTGATTATTTCTTGTGCTCGAGTATTGTCTTTCTGATGATGCTCACACACTCCATCAATTGCTCTTCGGTCATCACCAAAGGTGGAGCAAATCGGATGATATTTCCGTGAGTAGGTTTTGCAAGGAGACCGTTGTTTTTCAGCTCTACGCAAATATTCCATGCCGTTGGACTTTCTGGAGTATCATTCACGATGATGGCGTTCAACAAACCACGTCCGCGCACCAGCGTTACGAGATCCGTTTCCTCGATCAGTTTGCGCATCTCTGCTCTGAAAATGTTTCCAAGTCGGCGAGCATTCTGCGCCAGATTCTCATCTCTTACAACTTCCAAAGCCGCGATGGCTACCTCTCCTGCAATTGGATTTCCACCAAATGTTGACCCGTGTTCACCTGGTTTGATGACCATCATTACTTCGTCATCAGCTAATACAGCAGACACCGGATAGGAACCTCCAGAAAGGGCTTTTCCAAGAATTAAGATATCAGGACGAGAATAAGTCGATTGACGTTCGCAGTGATTCTCGCAAGAGCAATTTCCGCACACAGCTAGAAGACTTCCAGTGCGCGCAATACCTGTTTGCACCTCATCGGCGATGAATAAAACATTCTTCTCCTTACATGCTTTTGCCGCCAGTTTGATGAAGTCGTCAGCAGGAGTGTTCACCCCTGCTTCACCTTGGATAGGCTCAACTAAGAAACCGGCAACATTCGGGTCTTCTAGTTCAGCATGCAGCGCATTCAAATCATTGTACGGGATGCTCACAAAACCAGGAGTGTACGGACCGAAGTTGCCCTTTGAATCAGGATCGCTTGAAAACGAAATAATCGTTGTAGTACGTCCGTGGAAGTTCTCACCACAGACAATAATTTTGGCTGCATTGCTCGGCACCCCTTTCTTCTCATACGCCCACTTACGGCAAAGCTTAATCGCTGTTTCAACAGCTTCTGCTCCCGTATTCATCGGCAACACCTTGTCGTAGCTGAAATACTCTGTTATGTACTTCTCATATCTACCGAGAACGCTGTTGTAAAACGCACGTGATGTGAGACAAAGTTTCTCAGCTTGGTCTTTCATTGCCTTCACAATTCGCGGATGGCAGTGACCTTGATTGACAGCTGAGTATGCAGACAAGAAATCGAAGTATCGCTTTCCTTCAACATCCCAAACAAAAACACCTTCGCCACGATCTAGCACCACAGGCAGTGGGTGGTAGTTGTGGGCACCATGCTTATCTTCCAGTTCTATTGCTTGTTGAGAAGTTAACTTGTTTTCCATTACGTCAGCCATTGTCATGCATTTTCACAAAGGTAGAAAAATCAATTGGTCGAAACAGTTGAAAAGATTATCTGAGCATTCACGCCTATTTCACGACCTTTGAAACGTGAATATTGGCGATCTCGAATACCTGTTAAAAGAAGCATTTCCTTACACCCCGACAACCAGTCAGGAAGGACTACTCCATGCTTTTAGTCGGTTTTTGTGGTCGCCCAAACCGAAATGCGCCTTGCTCATCAAAGGGTATGCAGGAACTGGGAAAACGACTGTAACAGGAACCATCGTTCAGGTTTTAAAGAGCCTCGACATCGATGTTGTGCTCATGGCACCAACAGGTCGCGCAGCGAAAGTGCTTTCATCATTTGCACATGCGCCAGCCTACACCATCCACAAAACCATTTACATGGGGAAGACCGAAGGCGGGGGCATGGATTTCTCGCTCGGATTCAATCGCCGACGAAACGCATTGTTTGTGGTTGATGAAGCATCGATGATTGGGGAAGCAACAGCCTCTCAAGATGACTATCGCGATTTGCTCGACGACATGATGGCGTATGTATTTGCCGGCGAAGGATGTCGATTGTTGCTCATCGGCGACGGTGCTCAATTGCCACCGGTAGGCACTACGGATAGTCCGGCCCTGCGCACAACCCATCTCTCAGAGCGTTTCGATTTGACCATGGCAGAAATCGAATTGAAAGAGGTTGTTAGGCAGGAAATTGACTCAGGCATCTTGCTGAACGCGAACATTTTGCGACATCACTTGATGTCTAAGACACCTGGATTTCCTACACTACAGATGGAAGGTTTTTCGGATATCAAACGAGTTGAGGGCAGCGAATTGCACGAGTTGCTAGAAGATTTGTATGGCAAGCACGGACAAGAAGGCGTTTGTGTGATTACCCGATCGAACAAGAGAGCGAATTTATTCAACCAGCAGATTCGGAACCGTATACTTTGGCAAGAAGAAGAGCTCTCAGGCGGAGATATGATCATGGTAGTGCGCAACAACTATCACTGGTTGATGGATTACAAAGACGCCCCTACTCCTTTTCTCGCCAACGGAGATGCTTTGGAAATTGAGAAAGTAGGCAGACACTACGAACAATATGGTTTGCGCTTCGCGGATGTGACAGTTCGCCTTGCTGATTACCCTGAATATCCTTCCATTGAAATGCGTGTTATGCTCGACGTGCTCATGCACGACCAGGCCAATCTCGGGATGGAGGCGCAGCGCAGGTTTTACGACGCCGTTGCTGAAGACTACTTGCATTTAGGGAGTAGGAGAAAGATTCACGAGGCTGTTTCGAAAGACCCCTTTTACAATGCCGTGCAGATTAAATTTGCGTACGCCGTAACGTGTCACAAATCACAAGGTGGACAATGGCCAGCAGTCGTTGTAGATCAAGGATATCTCACTGAAGAGATGCTAGATGAATCGCTTTTACGTTGGTTTTACACCGCCTTTACACGGGCACAATCATCGCTCTATCTTTTGAATTTTGCACCTGAGTTCTTTTCTGACGCAGCGGGTGAAAAATGAAAAAGCCTCATCGTCGGATAAGGCTTTCACTATTCATTCTGGCTAATGTAGATTATGCCATTCTGCTTTTCAATTCTTGATCCAAAGCATCGAGGAAGTCTTCAGTAGTGAGGTAATCGGCATCGGTTACTTTACCATCTGTTACCAGCATGGCTAGATCTTTTGTCATTTTACCACTTTCAACTACATCCACGCATACTTGTTCGAGGGTAGAACAGAACTTACGCAGTTCATCATTCCCATCCAGCTTCCCTCTGAAATCCAGACCACGAGTCCATGCAAAAATCGATGCAATCGGGTTCGTAGAAGTCTTCTTTCCTTGTTGATGTTGACGGTAGTGACGCGTCACAGTGCCATGAGCTGCTTCAGCTTCAACTGTTTTTCCATCTGGTGTTACGAGAACAGAGGTCATTAGTCCGAGAGACCCGAAACCTTGAGCCACGGTATCTGACTGCACGTCGCCGTCGTAGTTTTTACAAGCCCAAACGAAAGCGCCGCTCCATTTCAAAGCAGAAGCCACCATATCGTCGATCAGACGGTGTTCGTAAG
>JANRAA010000272.1 GCA_030728235.1 Flavobacteriales bacterium | reverse complement strand
TCTTTACAGAGAGCAAAATTTGATTCGGGTTCACTGGCTTAATCAGATAATCACTGATTTTACTACCTATTGCCTCTTCCATGATGTGCTCTTCTTCGCTCTTGGTGATCATGATAATCGGCAAAGAAGAATCCAATTCTTTTATTTTCTGAAGGGTCTCCAAACCTGAAAGTCCGGGCATATTCTCATCGAGAAATACAATATCGAAGTAATGCTCGTCAACAAGCTCAACGGCTTCAGCTCCATTGTTCACGGCTGTAACCTCGTACCCTTTTTGTTCAAGGAATAAAACATGAGGTTTCAAGAGATCTATCTCGTCATCGGCCCAGAGAATGCGTACTTTCGACATAAGGTTGTTTGTTTGTATGTTCACGGTCTCGATTCCATATCTTTGGCGAGACACTGCAAAGAAACGGAAAGAAGACGCATTTCTTGTCTGAAACTGTAATTGAAGCAAAAAGGTGGCTTTAAATAAACGTAAAATACTCAACGACCCTGTTTATGGGTTCATCGCTTTGCGATACGAGCGACTGTTGGATCTTATTGACCATCCTTTTTTTCAGCGCCTACGGCGGATATCCCAACTTGGATTGTCTTCTCTTGTATACCCCGGTGCTACTCACAACAGATACCATCATGCCATCGGCGCTGTGCATTTGATGCAAAACGCGATTGACGAAATCCGCTGGAAAGGACACGAAATAACCGATCAAGAAGCCGAGGCGGTTTGTATGGCGATTCTTTTGCATGATATCGGACACGGTCCGTTTAGTCATGCACTCGAGCACACCATCGTGCAAGGGGTGAACCACGAATCCATTTCTGTATTCATCATGAACCTCTTAAACGAGGAGATGAATGGCGCTTTGAATCTTACCATTGAAATTTTCAATGATCACTACCACAAGCGCTTTCTGCATCAGCTTGTCTCGTCGCAACTAGACATGGATCGCTTGGACTACCTCAGTCGTGATAGCTTTTATTCAGGTGTCACAGAAGGCAAAATCGGCTCGGAGCGCATCATTAAAATGCTAAACGTTGTCGACGACACCCTCGTAATCGAAGAAAAAGGAATCTATTCAATCGAGAAATTCATTGTCGCTCGCAGACTCATGTACTGGCAGGTTTACCTGCACAAAACTGTGCTTTCAGCCGAATTCATGTTGGTGAATGTGCTACGACGCGCCAAAGAACTCGTGAAAAGTGGCAAAACCGTTTTTGCCTCACCCGCGCTGAAGCTGTTCCTTGAAAACGATTTTCAGCATCAAGATTTCTTAGCTGATTCTTCTGTGTTGGCTGCTTTTTGTGAGCTCGACGACTACGATATTCTCGGAGCCATTAAAGTTTGGCAAAAGCATGATGACAGGGTATTATCGCAACTCTGCACACGATTGATCAATCGCGACTTGTTCAAAATAGCCTTGCGCAAAGAAGCCTATTCTCAAGACGAGATAAACAAGGTAATAAAGCGTGTAGCAGCACAGCTCGGATTGAATGAGCACGAAGCACGCTATTTTGTTATTCACGAAACCGTCAACAACAGAGCGTATGACTCATCTGATAGTCCGATTCTCGTTTTGATGAAAAGCGGTGAATTGCTGGATGTTGCCAAAGCATCAGACCATCTCAATCTATCGGCATTGGCCATCAAGGTTGAGAAACACTTCTTAGCTTTTCCGAGCTATTGATTAGATTGTGATTTCTTCCATGTTGGAGTCGTACATGTGGTACTCCAAGAACTGAAGAGACGAATTTGCTTCCAAGTTTATCTTCATTGAAAACTGCTTATTCCATTTGCTGATGATGGTTTTAAACCACCATCCTTTGGTAAGATAAGCTTCAACCATTGGGTGAACCAATAGAGTCAATGATTTGTGCTTTCCTTCATCGGAAACAAAACGAAGGTTGTTCTCAAGGGTATCGGTGAAGAGGATTGGTGCTTCTACGACACCTTTTCCATCGCAAGACGGACATTTCTCATGCGTCTTGATGTTGGTGACTTCACGTACGCGTTGACGAGTGATTTCAACAACTCCGAATCTGCTTGGGGGAAGAATGTTGTGACGCGCTTTGTCGTCTTTCATCGCCTCTTTCAAGGCTTCGTACAACTGCTTTTGGTTTGCCTTATCATTCATATCGATGAAATCGATACAGATAATACCTCCCATATCACGCAGACGCAGGATGCGAGCGATCTCTTTGGCACATTCCAGGTTTGTTGCTAGCGCATTTTCTTCCTGGTTTTTCACCCCACCTTTTCTTCCACCGCTATTCACATCGATAACGTGCATCGCCTCGGTGTGTTCAATAATCAAGTAAGCACCGCTTTTCAGGTTTACTTGCTTACCGAATATTGATTTGATCTGTTTGTGAATAGAGAAGGCATCGAACAAATCGTTCGACTTCATGTACTTCACAACCGCCTCTTTCTCAGGGGCGATGGTTCTTAAGTAATGCTTGACTTCTCCTGCAACGCTTTCATCGTTGCAATAGATGGCAGAGAAATTGGGGTTTAGGATGTCGCGGAGCAGCGCATTGGTTTTCGCCAATTCACCGAGCACTTTCGCTGGAACCTTCTTGTTAGACTTGAGATTCTCGTAAAGCTTTGTCCACCGCGTAACCTGTTCTTCCAAGTCAGCATGCAGTTCAGCAGCTCCTTTGTTTTCGGCAACAGTGCGCACGATCACCCCAAAGTTAGGGGGTTTAATGCTTTGCATCAACCGGCGAAGACGGGTACGTTCGGCTTCGTTGGTGATGCGTTGCGACATCGAAATCTTGTTAGAAAAAGGCACAAGAACTATGTAACGCCCAGGGATCGTAATCTCCGACGTAAGGCGAGGCCCTTTTGCCGATATCGGCTCTTTGGCAACCTGCACGAGGATCTGTTGGCTGCTAGACACTTCATCCTTGATCTTACCTCCCTTATCAATGTCGGGTAGATTCTTGAAATCAGCGAGGTCAGCAGACTCTTGCTTGCCAGTAAGTATACGGCGTGTATACAACTTCAGCGAAGAGAACTGAGGACCTAGATCTAGGTAATGCAAAAACGCGTCACGTTCGTATCCTACGTCTACGAATGCAGCGTTTAAGCTCGGTAAGACCTTGCGGACTTTTCCGAGATACAGATCACCAACAGCATATTCTTGATTGGCATGCTCACGGTGCAACTCAACAAGAGTTTTATCATGCAGCAAGGCAATCTCAACACCATCGCGGGTTGAATTTATGACTAGTTCGATGTTCACGAAAACGTAATTCTAAAGCAACTTTCGAACAGAAAATAAGAAGAAAGGGGACCCGCATTGGGTCGACCCGACTTATTTCTTCTTCTTGTGTCTGTTCTTACGAAGCCTCTTCTTGCGTTTGTGTGTCGCCATCTTATGGCGCTTTCTTTTTTTACCGCTTGGCATATAATTACTTATTATTCGATTCTATTACACTTATAAATTCTTCCACTTTCATCGACACTGTAGTATCGGGAGCATATGGAAGATACTCCTTGTAGTAGTTCAACGCATTCTGCGTATCACCCATCTCTTCATAGCTTCTCGCAACGAAAAACAAACCGTTGACATACGAACTGTCTAGTCCGACACATGCGGTAAGCATTTCAACTGCTTCGGCATAGCTACTGTCTTCTACAGCCATTATCCCCATCTGCCAGTACGGCTCTGGGTTGTTCGGATTCAAACGTCTCACCGTTTCAAAACGACCTCTTGCCTTATCTCGTTGACCTGATTCTAAACTGAAATAACCCAACCACAGTTGTGCTGTTTCAATCGTACTATCACGCTCAACAATCTCGCGCAACTTCATAATGCCTTGCATTGCTTCGGCAGAAGATGCGCTGTTTTGGACAAGCTGAACAGCTGCAGCGACTTCCATTTCAATATCTGAAACTGGAGCTACTGCTTCTTCAAGTTTACCTTTCGGTACCCTTGGTAAAACCATGAAAAGAACTACCAACCCGATGGCCAGAATTACCAATATTAGTTTTCCTGACCCCGACTTCATTACTTAACAGTTACTTTTTTCTTCACTCCGTCTACAAAAGTCTTTGCAGGCTTAAATGATGGAATGTGGTGTGCAGGAATAACAATCGTAGTATTCTTAAGAATGTTACGACCTGTTTTCTGTGCACGCTTCTTCACTATGAAGCTTCCAAAACCGCGAAGATACACGTTCTCTCCACCTTCGAGAGACCCCTTGATGGTCTTCATAAAAGCTTCTACAGCCGTTTGTACGTCTGCTTTCTCGATGCCAGTCTTGTCTGCAATCTCGGTCACAATATCTGCCTTCGTCATTATTTCAAAATTTTCCGGGTTCAAAAAATGGGGCTGCAAAGATAGCTGTATTTAGCTGAAAACTAAAATGCTGTCGTTCGTTTTTTAACATTTGTATCCGATTAGGGTTATAAAACCATGGAAAAAACCACCGAAAATCTGCTGATTTGGTATGCCAAACACAAGAGAAACCTCCCCTGGAGAGAGTCTATAAACCCATACCAGATATGGCTTTCAGAGATTATACTTCAGCAAACAAGAGTTGATCAAGGCACGGCATACTACCTTCGATTTATTTCTGCATTTCCTACCGTTTTTGACCTCGCTAAAGCGGATGAAGAGTCTGTTTTGAAACTTTGGCAAGGACTCGGGTACTATTCGAGAGCAAGAAATTTGCGTTTGGCGGCTCAAATGGTGGTAGAAAAATTCAACGGACAATTCCCCACGTCCTATGACCTGTTGTTGACCTTGAAAGGTGTTGGCCCATATACCGCCGCCGCAATCGCTTCCATCGCTTTCAACGAGCCGGTGCCAGTTGTTGATGGCAACGTGTTTCGTGTTATTTCCCGCCTCATGGCCAGCGACCTGCCTATTGATCGTCCGTCAGGACTGAAATTCACACGGGAGCAGATGCTCCGATTGATACCAAGCAATGAGCCAGGTAATTTTAATCAGGCAGTAATGGAACTCGGCGCCATGGTCTGTAAACCTGTCAACCCCGACTGCAATGCTTGTCCGATTCAAACCCAATGCCTTGCTCATGCTTCAAAAATCACCTCAAACCTGCCGGTTAAGGCTGGCAAACAAAAAGTAACAGCCCTCAACATCCGCTACGCGATGGTAATTTTCAAAGACCAAATCATGGTCAGGCTGAGGAGTGAAAAAGGCATCTGGCAGGGATTGTACGACTTTCCTGAACTAACTTTCGAACACGATGAAATCGGATGTCTGCATGAAGCGGAATCACTCTTCGGGACAAAAATGACATTCGTTAAGCGCAGCTCAACGTTTACTCATTTGCTTTCACATCGGAGAATATCGGCCGATGTCTTTGTTCTTCAAGCAGAGCAGTTGCCGATAATAGGCAAAGACTGCCAACTAATTGCTTTGTCTGCCCTTACCACTGTGCCTGTACCGCGGCTTGTCGAAAAAATGCTTCCACTTGCGGAGAACTTAATTTAACAACTTCGCGGGGTATTGTTGTATATTTGCAGAACTATGGCTGGCATAAACAAAGTTATTCTACTTGGCAACCTCGGTAAAGACCCAGAGGTGCGCTACTTGCAAAACGGTACTGCTGTTTGTTCATTTTCTTTGGCAACATCAGAAAACTATACCGATAAAACTTCAGGCGAACGCAAAACCATTACTGAATGGCACAACGTCGTTTTGTGGAGAAAACTGGCTGAAACAGCTGAGAAATTCCTTCACAAAGGATCTCAAGTTTACATTGAAGGTAAAATCAGAACTCGATCTTGGGATGATGAAGCGGGACAAAAACGCTACACAACTGAGGTTGTTGGTGATGTGATGCAATTGTTGGGAAGACCTGAATCGAATGATCAGGGAGGCTCACATCAAGCTGCACCTGCTGCTGCAAGTCGTCAAGAGACGAGTTATTCAGCAGAAACGCAGGGAGATGATGATCTTCCATTCTAACCAACTCGCATAACCGGTGGACCCTGCCAGTATACCCCTAAATTTCCTCCTCTCTGAGCTAGCAACTGTAGCATTCTGGTTTCCAGCTTTGCTTATGCTCCTCCTTTTGGTGGCCAGTGCTTTGGTATCTGGTTCTGAAGTTGCTTTTTTCTCACTCGGACCAGCCGACCTTGTGGCATTGCGCGATGAAGAAAATCCTTCTTCAAAACGGATCATGCATTTGCTAGAAAGTCCAGACATTGAAAGTGGCCCACGAAATCTACTCGCTACAATTTTGGTGTTGAACAACCTCATCAACATCATCATCATTCTTCTTTCAACAACAGTTACTGAAGCGCTCATTCCCAAAGGAAGCATCTCACCCACTGCTGAATTCGCCATCAACGTTGTTGGGGTGACTTTTCTTTTGGTGCTTTTCGGTGAAGTGATCCCCAAGGTATACGCCACCAATTACAACTTGCAATTGGCGCGCATCATGGCAGCACCCATACAAGTGTGCCAGAAAATATTCTACCCGATCTGGAAAGTCCTCGTCGAAATTGGCAACCTCATCAACCGTAAATTCAAACGCTCTTCATCCACGAACATCTCGATGGAAGAGTTGGAACATGCTCTGGAATTGACAGATAACCATGAGCGCACCGATGAAGAGAAAAAGATTTTGGAAGGCATCGTAAGCTTCGGATCAAAAGATGTGAAACAGATCATGACACCTCGCATGGATGTTTCAGCCTTCTCCGTTGATGAAACTTGGCCCGACATACTTCATGCTGTTCTTGAAACAGGGTATTCCAGAATTCCAATATACAAAGGGTCTGTCGATGAAATCGTTGGCATATTGTATATCAAAGACCTGCTTTCTCACTTCGACGCTGAAACGTTCGAGTGGCAGGAAATTCTTCGCGCACCATTTTTCGTTCCTGCAAACAAGAAAATCGACGATCTTCTCCGTGAATTTCAAGAGCGGAAAACACACCTCGCTGTGGTAGTTGATGAATATGGCGGTACCAGCGGAATCGTTTCTCTTGAAGATGTAATTGAAGAAATTGTTGGAGAGATCACCGATGAGTTCGACGAAGAAGATTTGATTTTTTCACGCATCGATGACTTCAACGTTGTTTTTGAAGGTAAGACACCGCTTATAGATATGTACCGCGTGATGGATATCGATGGCGAGGCGTTTGAATTAGCTAAAGCAGATAGCGACACCCTTGCAGGTTTCGTAGTCGAGTTGGCTGGCAAAATACCTTTGAAAGGTGAACGTTTTCATTTTGACACCTATACCTTTACGGTAGAAGCCTCAGACAAACGCAGAGTAAAACGCATTAAAGTAACCATCGAAAACAATGAGAACAGCACTCCTGATCCTCTTTAGTGCGCTCACATTGGTGGGTTGTGATGAAAACTACGTTGCAAAGCCACGGGGATATTTCCGCATCGCTTTGCCAGAGAGAAATTATGTCTCCTACGATGCCCCTTGCAACACAACGTTCGACATCCCCTCATTTACCAAGATAGAAATCATCAACCAATCGGCTGATTCGTGCTGGTACAACCTGTATTTCCCGCGTTACAATGCCAGAATCCATTGCACTTATTTGCACACAAGTGGATCGCTCACACCCCTCATTGAAGATGCCTATAATTTTGCCTTTAAGCACGAATCTAAGGCAAATGCCATTCGAAGAATTGAGTTCAAAAGCGATTCAACTTCCAATTTTGGGATGCTTTATGAGTTAACCGGGGATGTTGCCTCGCCGCTTCAATTCTTCATTTCAGACAGCGTCTCCAATTTCCTTCGCGGATCACTGTACTTCAACCATCGAAGCAACGCAGATTCAGTGCAACCAGTGGTTGATTACTTCAAATCAGACATTGAACACCTAATGAATACCGTTCGATGGGCCAACTAGAAAGGGCATTGGTGCTAGACATAGGAAACACGAGGATCAAGTACGGTGGCTTCGAGCATGGAGAGTTGACATTAAACGCCTCTTTGGAAAGTGATGAAGTAGACGCCTTAATTGAAATCACCCGTGCCTTTCACCCTTCGCATATTCTAATTTCAGGAAGTGGCGAAATCCCCGATGAACTGAATTCTTTAAAAGAGCACGGTGAAGTAGTTTTTGCAGATGCAAACATCCAGTTACCCATTGGAAGCATTTACGATAAGCAATCGAAGCCGGGCATAGACCGCCTTGCTAACGCTTGTGCATTGAATGAAAAGTTTTCAGGTCAGCACGCTTTGGCTATCGACATGGGGACATGCGTTACGTACGACTTACTCATTGATGGCGTTTTTCAAGGTGGCATTATTGCACCTGGCCTGCAGATGCGCGCCCGAGCCATGCATGAATTTACTGCAGCGCTGCCATTGGTGGACATACCTCAGAAGGCAATATTTTCTGCGAATTCTACGTTGGGCTGCTTGCAAAGTGGCGTGTTAAATGGATGGACGAAAGAAATTGAAGGGTGTATAGAGACATTTAAAAATAACTTTTCTGACCTGCAGATCGTCTTAACCGGCGGAGATGCAATCTATTTTGCTCCCCCATTAAAAAGTTACATTTTTGCAGACCCGTTTTTGACCCTGCGTGGTCTTTACCAAATTTTGTTATTCAATGCGCGCTAAGCTCATCATATTCTTTTCGTTGATTGCTCTCGTTTCTAACGGACAGTTAAACAGCTTGTCGCCATACTCTCTTTTTGGTATTGGTGACCTATACCGAACAGGATCGGTTGCTACACACGGACTTGGAGGGGTAAGTAGCACATGGAACGACCCATATATCTTAAACCCAGAGAACCCTTCAACCTTGGGAAGTTTGTTCAATACCAACTTTCAAACAGGACTCCGATTGCAGTCGCTGCGGATTACCGAAGGCGACCAGTCGCAAACCTTGAACGCTGGAAACATTGATCAATTCAACTTCGCCTTTAAAAAAGCGAAATCAAATACTGGATATCTTTTCGGACTATCACCATTTAGTACAAGCGGTTATTCGATAACCAAACAAGAAGAAATAGACGGGGTTGGAAATGCTGCTTTCAAATACGATGGGAGCGGCGGCATAAGTAAGATCTACTTAGGCGCTGGCCACAAGGTAGACATGTATAAGTATCATTATTTTAATGACAAAAGTGGAAACGTATACGATAGTTTGCGCGTTGTGCAGAGAAGCATCAGTTTCGGTGGAAAAGTGAACTACGTATTCGGGAACATAAAGAACATACGCGCTATCGACATAGCCGATGTAACTTTTGTCGACACCCGAAGCACAAAGACGACAAGAATTTACGATTTCTTGTTTGATCTTGGCGTGCATTACGAGCAAGATCTAAGGACTCGTTATGGTTCAGACAAGCGCTTGAATTCGCGCACCTTTATTCAACTCGGCGCGGTTTACACGCCAAAAATGAAGATGCAAATCGAGCTGAACGAACTTGTGGAAAGCACAGTTACCAGTTCAGGGGTTGTTTTACCTGTTGACAGTTCTTCGAATGTAACATCGACAGGTTCGTTTATGATGCCTCAAAACTTGAAGTTCGGCGTCGCGCTGCATCACCACAACAAGAACGGACGTCAATTTGCACTGGCAGTGGATGTGAACCAAAGGAATTGGAGTGAATTGAACAATTCAGACGTACAACTTGTTGGCCAACTAAAAGACACACGAGAGTATTCTTTCGGCTTTCAATTTACACCCAAGCCCATTGAAGATGCGAAAAACATGTTTTCTCGTTCGAACTATCGTCTTGGAGCGCGTTTGACGCCTACCTACGTTACCGTTCAAGACGAGCAAATAACCGAGCAAGCGATATCAGCAGGATTGACCATACCTTTGTTGAGTTCCCGTTCAGCGAGTAAAATACACTTTGGCATGGAAATTGGCTCTCGGGGCAAGAACGAAGGAAATATGATTCGTGAAGACTTCACCAATTTCTACATTGGGTTTTCACTTTCACCCTTCTACAAGAATGCTTGGTTTGTACAACGGAAATACGAGTAAAATTTAAATACGATGAAAAAAATTACAGGACTACTAACTTCTCTTTTTATGCTGTCGGCACTGCTCGTAGGTGCGCAAGATGACAAATACGGAGACACCGAAGATCAGCAAATACGCTGTAAAGAAGCCTTGAGTGTATACAAAAGCTTCAAACAACAAAAAAATTACCATGACGCTTACACCGCTTGGCAAGGTGCGTGTAAAGAATGTCCGCCTGATGTTAGCGAAAACATGTACGTTGATGGCGTTCGCTTCGTGAAAGAAGAGATGAAAACCAACAAAGACAAAGTACGCAAAGCAGTGCTTGTTGACTCTTTGATGGCCTTATACGACAAAAGAATGGAGCTCTATCCTGAAACCAAGAAAGAGCCATTGAACCGATGCAACATTTTGGGCTACAAAGCTGGTGACTACTACAAATACTTCAGCGACAACGTTCCAGAAGCATTTGCAATGTTCAAAGAGTCTTTTGATTGTACCCAAGAAAACAGCTCTGCAGCAACCATCAGTGGATACTACCTCACATTGTTCTATATGTTTAAGGATGGAGATCCTGCAACACGCGGACAATACCTCAGCAGCCTGTTAACCGATTACTTGACCATTCAAGATTACATTGACGCAAGTGTGGTAAGAGAAACCGATGCGAATGTGGTAGAGGGCTATGAGAAAGCCCGCAACAACGTGGATGAAATCTTTGTCCAAATCGCATCTTGTGAAGACATGGTACCGGTTTTGGAGCAAAAAGTTAAAGACGCACCAGACGATTTCGAACTGAAGAAAAAAGTGCTTCGTTTGTTGAACAAGAAAGAATGCACAGAAAACGCATTGTTCTTGCCTGTAACTGAAGCGGTACACGACAAAGAGCCAAGTGCAGAATCTGCATACGGACTTGGGATTGGATATGCGAAAAAGAGCGAGTACTCAAAAGCATTGGGTTACTTCGAGCAAGCAGTTGAACTGTGTGGCGATTGCTCAAACAAAGAGACTTATCTTTTGAAGGCTGGTCAAGTAGCATCAGCGGTGAAGAACACTTCGAAAGCGAAGACCTACGCCAACCGCATTCTGCAAAAGAACCCAAACAGCGGCGAAGCATACATGCTTATTGGAGATGCCATTGCAGGTTCAACTTCTCAGTGTGACGATGGAAAAATTGGTGCTCGTGCTATGTACTGGCTTGCGGCCGACTACTATGCGAAAGCGAAAAGTGTTGACGGCAGCGTTGCTGAACTTGCAAACAGGAAGATTGCCAACATGAAAGGACAATTCCCTTCAAAAGAAGATTGTTTTACATACGGACTGAAAGAAGGTGAGAGTTTTTCAACCTGCACAGGCGAAACGACAACCGTTCGTGCCAGACAATGATCTGCAGTTTAAAAGATAAATTTAAAAAGAGCATTCCGGCTAGTTTACTAGTCGGAATGCTCTTTTCTTGTACCAACGACATCGAAGAGATCAAAGCACTCACCGATGATCGAGACATCGCCACGCAAACAATTATTGACGGCACCTTTTACTACACCGAAAACGGTAAGTTATCGAATAAACTTGAGGCGGCTAAACTCGATCGATTTGAAGGCGAAGATGGACATCTTGAAGTTTCAGGAGGGTTTACCTTGACTATGTACGACTCATTGGAGCAGATAGAGGCTACTTTGAGTGCTGAGAACGGGACATTTTACGAAATCTTGAATCGCCTGGAGGCCAGAGAAAAAGTAGTACTCGAAAACGATGAAGGCAACCGATTGGATACAGAAGAACTCATTTGGCTGCAAGACAGCGATAAGGTTTATACCGATAAGTTTGTAGTTATAACAACAGACGAAGCCATAATAAAAGGCAAAGGCCTGATTTCAGACACCCGTTTTCGCAAAAGGCAGATAAAACAGGTGACAGGAATTATTTACGTAGACGACCCAAATAAAAAAGACACACTCAATGGATTTTGAAAAAGCCATCCGTTTGCATAAAACAGTCGAAAGATTTTGGCTGATTGTGCTGATACTTTCAGTGCTTGCAACCATTTATTTCAGCTACAAAGAAGGCATTGCAGAAAACAAATTCATGATTGTAGTGCCTGTATTAGCAGCCCTTTGGTACATGTTCAGACGTGGATTTAGAAAGCGACTTGAACGACAGTATAAAGAACAGCAAGGAGATCAATAAAAATGGGTTAACTTTGGCCCACACATTTCTTACATCCTGAATGGACTACGATAGTTGGCTGATAATTCTCCTCTCACTTGCTTTCTCAGCATTCTTTTCAGGAATGGAGATCGCGTTCGTTACGGCGAATAAGCTAAAAATAGAGCTAGATCTCAAACAGGGTAGATTCTCTGCACGCGTACTAAGCATCTTTCTTCATAAACCGAAACTGTTTATCGCCACAATGCTTGTCGGCAATAACCTCGCTTTGGTATTTTACGGTATCGAGTTCGGTAAGATGCTCGCTTCTTTGATTTTTGGTGTTGAAGATTGGAACGAAGCAGAAAACCCTATTACTGCTCTTACTACACAAACAATCATCTCCACCTTTGTCATCCTGCTGACAGCAGAATTTCTTCCGAAATCGATTTTCCGCATCAACCCTAACTTTTGGTTGAATGCTTTCGCCATCCCGCTTGCGGCGGTATATTACCTATTACTCATCCCTTCGTGGTTTATTACATCCCTGAGTAAAGGATTTATTAAATACATCTTACGTGCTGAAACATCGAGCGAACGAGCTTCATTTGGCGCTGTTGACCTCGACCACTATCTCAAAGAAATAACCCAGAACATGCATCCCGATCAAGAATTGGAGCATGAAATACAAATCCTTCAAAACGCACTCGACTTCTCGCAGCTCAAAGCCAGAGATTGCTTAATTCCACGCAAAGAAGTCATTGCGCTAGATGTAGAAGAGCCCGTTCAAACATTGCGCGATCTGTTTCTTGAAACAAATCTTTCTAAAGTCGTTATCTATCGCGGAACCATCGACAATATCATTGGATACGTCCACGTCCGCGATATCTTCAAAAGCCCTGAATCAATCAAAAGCATCCTAATGCCGGCCATCATCATTCCTGAACCTATGGCTGCAAATGAAGTCCTCGAATTCTTCATAAAGAAAAAGAGAAACCTCGCTATTGTAGTTGATGAGTATGGCGGAACAAGCGGAATCATCACCATTGAAGACATTGTAGAAGAGATTTTCGGAGAGATTGATGATGAGCACGACACCGAGGAACTGATTGAACAACAAATAGATGAGGGACACTTTCAATTTTCAGCGCGATTGGAAATTGACTATTTGAATCAAGAATTTGGGTTGGAGTTGCCAGAACACGACGATTACGACACTTTAGGTGGAATGATTATACACCACACCCAGCAAATTCCGCAGTTACACGACGTTGTTTCAATCGGAAAATATACCTGTAGAATGCTGCGAGTCAGCACTTCCAGGGTAGAATTGGTAGATCTTCGCACGAACGATAATTAGTTTTTTTCATAAGTCGTTAAGTCTCCGTATATTCGCGGTCTCAAAAAAATTAACAGTACTACTATGGCGGTGCTCGAAAAGATTCGGTCAGTACAATGGCTTTTGTTTGTTGCCTTGATTCTATTAGGAATCGGCATGTTGGGATTCCTAATCCCTTACGACGCTGTGTTAGCTTTGTTTAATCAAGGTGGCAATCGTGCGGTTGGTGAAATTGGTGGTGCTAGTATTAGCGCAACTGAATACCAGATGGCTCTCCAGACACGGAGAGACCTTTTCAATTATGCGAACAACCAAAGCCTTGAAAGCGAGGTTTGGAACGACATGATTGAGCAGTACTTGCTTGAAGATGATTACAAAGCGCTCGGTTTGGATTTGAAACAAGGTGAATTTGATGAAATCCGTTTCGGAGATCAGATTTCTCCTTATATCCAACGTACATTCTACGGTCAAGGAGTTACACCTGAACAAAAAGATCAGTGGAAGCAAACCTTTGCCGGTATGTTCGCTCAAGACCCTGCGAAATACGAGGGTTATGCTCGTGTGATCAAGCAGAAGCGTTTACGTGAGAAATACGACATGCTTGTAAACAAAGGTATTTATGCAAATAGCCTTGAAGCGAAGTATGAGTACTTGAGCGGACAAGAAAAAGTAAACATCAAGTATGTATTGAAGAAATACACTGACATCGCTGATAGCACCATTACGCTTTCTGACAGTGATGTGCGTGGTTACTACAATCGTCACAAAAACGACAAGCAGTATGTTCAATTGAACAGCCGCGATATTGAATACATCAATTTCCCAGTGGCTCCTTCTCAGGCAGACATCGATGCAATCAACACGGAGTTGGGCACATTGGCTGCCGATTGGAAAGTAGCTGCCGATGATTCAGTTTTTGCTGCGTCGAAATCAGCATCAGGTCGTTATGTGGTTGAAACTGTTCGTCAGTCAGAATCAAACACCGAGATGCAGAAGCAAATGTTCAGCGATTCTATCGGAACCATCGTAGGTCCGTACGACGAAAACGGCTTCTCTAAATTGGTGAAGCTTGTTGATCGCAAGAGTGTTGCTGACTCAACTGCAAAGTGTCGTCACATTCTGTTGAAATCTAGCGGAAAGAATGACCCTACAGAAATTGCTACTTTGAACGCTAAAGCGGATAGCTTGAAAGCGCTTTTGAAAGGTGGTGCTTCATTTGAAGATCTGGTAAATCGCTTTAGTGATGATCCAGGTTCGAAAGCTACTGGAGGTGTTTATGACTTCTTCCCACGCGGACAAATGGTGAAGCCTTTTGAAGATTTCTGTTTTGACAGCAAAATTGGTGCTATCGGAAATGTTGAAACCACATACGGTGTTCACTTGGTGGAAGTATTGGATCAACGTTGGAAAGTAACTGAAGCTACTATAGCAGTTATTGATCGTCAGATCAAGCCTTCAGCTTCTACAATGAAAGAAATTTACCGCGCTGCGAGTGAGTTCTCTATCAACTACAGCGATTACGAAAGCTTTAAGATTGCTGCTGACACAATGGGATATGCTATTATTGAAGCCAAAGGCATTCGTCCGGGAGCTACTGTATTGGCT
>JANRAA010000271.1 GCA_030728235.1 Flavobacteriales bacterium | reverse complement strand
GATTTTCATAGAAACGCCCGCAAACCCCACCAACGCGCTGATCGACATTTCATGTTGTTCGGGCATTGCGAAGCACTACTCTACCGAAGAAAAGCAAGTTTTGCTTGCCGTTGACAATACATACATGGGGCCTATTTGGCAGCACCCACTGCAGCATGGCGCTGACTTGGTTCTTTATTCTGCGACCAAATACATCGGCGGACATAGTGATGTAATAGCAGGTGCATGTTTGGGAAGCAAACAAGTAATGGGACCTGTGAAAACACTGCGCACCTTTTTGGGTAGCATGGCAGGTCCGTGGACAGGTTGGTTGTTGATGCGCAGTTTGGAGACACTTAAAGTACGCATGGAGCAACAAGCCTTGAATGCGAAACACGTTGCCGACTTCTTGAAATCGCATCCGAAAGTTGAGAAAGTGCACTATTTGGGACATCTCACCCCTGCCGATGGAAGGCAATATGAGATTTACAAAAAGCAATACACCAGCGCTGGAGCGATGCTTTCATTCAATGTGGTTGGCGGCGAAGCAGAAGCATTTCGTTTTTTGAACGCTATGCAATTGGCCCACTTGGCTGTTAGCTTGGGAAGCACTGAATCGCTTGTAGAGCACCCAGCAACAATGACCCATGCAGATGTATCGCCTGAATTGAAAGAAGAGATGGGAATAACGTCAAGCCTCGTCCGCCTATCGGTTGGCGTTGAGCATTACGAAGACTTGATAGCCGACATTTCGCAGGCCCTCGAAAAGATTTAAGGAAACTCGAAAAAAGATTTACGCACACCCGATTCAGAAATAATCTTTTTGAATTGGGTGTGCGTTTTTTCTTAGAACGTTAGATCAAACCCTAAACTCGGAAGGAAAGGAAGTTGATTCACTCTTTCTCCCGTTACACGGTTGATGTAAAAGACGTTTTCGCGGCTATACAAATTCGTTACACCGGCGTTGATTTCCAACTTCACATTCTTGCTGAACTGCTTCGTCTTGCGGAAGTTAATGTCCATACGGTGATAGAAAGGCAGTCGGCCAGAATTCAAATCAGCATACAAAATTGAAAGTTCACCATTGTTGGTGACAATATAATCTGTGCCAACACCTTGATTCAAGTTTGGCGACTGGTAGTAACCTTGTGTTTGGGTGAATGGCAAACCAGAACCCAAGTTCCAACGGGTGCTAAACTCCCAAGAGTGGTCTTTTCCAAAAGCTTGTGAAGCAACAAAGTTTACGTTGTGATGACGATCGAAAACAGGATCATACCAGCGTATTCCGTCCCAACGATCAACGTTTGCAAGCGAGTAAACCAACCAAACAGAACGATGTTTCTCTTCATATTTAAGCAAGAAATCAACACCTTGTGCGACCCCTGTTTCTATGATGAAGTCTTTCTTGAGGTAGTCAGGCACTTCAGGATTGTTGCCATCATCGGGGAATAGTTTGTTCCTGTTGATGTTGGTTAGTTGATTGAAGTCTTTAACATATCCTTCAACGTTCAGATTCATCCGATCAGTGAGATCCCACTCAAAACCTGCGATGATGTGACGTGCAGTTTGCAATGCGTGTTTCACATCTCTGGTATTGCCATTCGGAAGAATCAATTCGTCTTGCAAGTTTTGCGGTGCCGTTAGGAAACCGTAAAATAAGTTTACCACATCGCGGTCGCTGTTAGCACTGATCAAGTTTTGAGAGTACAGACCGCCGGCCATTTTCACACGGAAAACCGGACTGGCTTTGTATTTCAAACCAAAGCGTGGCTCAGGAGAAAAGCGTGTTTGATCGCTGTAGTACTGAATGCGGATGCTTGGTTCAATAATCCAGTTTCCTTTGCTGATTTTGTAGTCGAAATAACCACCAAACTGCGTCGAGTTGTCGGTTTGTTCAATCTTCACGCCGAGTGGGTTGAAGGTTTCAAACTCAGTTCTTAAACCAATTACTTGAATACCGTATTTCAGATCATTTTCACCTTGAATGTATTTAAAGTCTAACCCGAAGTTGAATCCATTTACGGCGCTAAAGCGATCAGGGAGATTATCTTCTTTAAGTGTAACCTCGTATCTCGAGCTAGCGAAATTTCCGTTTATCAGCACTGCCGACCCGCTTGGAACAACGACAAAATTACCTCCAGCACCGTAGTTTTTCCAGTTCAAGCGAGACAATGCTTGGTATTGCACATCATCGCTAAAGCTGAAACCGAAAAGATTGAACTTGCTACCTCCGTTACCTCCAAAAGATATTTTCCCGTAGAGATCGGTAAAGTTGAAAGGCAGACCCGCAGAGTCGATATACGTATAAAACAGTTTCGAGCTTTGCTCCAAGTAGCTTCGCTTACCAGAAAGGATGTAGCTAATTCCTCCCTTTCCTTCTTTCGGCTTGCGCAGCGGACCTTCGAGAAGCAATTTCGCTCCAAATGGTGAAGCCCCTATTTTTCCGTGATGTTCCTTTTTATTTCCATCGCGTGTGGTAATGTCCATCACTGAACTCACACGTCCGCCGAACTCAGCACCAAACCCACCGCTATAAACATCCGCGTTAGCGATAATATCAGAATCAAAAACCGAAAACAGTCCGATGCTGTGGAATGCATTGTAAACGATCATTCCGTCCATCAATACCATGTTCTGCACAGGCGATCCACCTCGAATGTAGAGCTGTCCGCCTTGGTCGCCGGTGCTCACAAAACCTGGAAGCACTTGCAAAACTTGCACAAGATCCGCTTGTCCACCAAATGAGGGCACGCGTTTGATATCCGTCGGACGAATTGTTTCGACTGAAATGCGCACTTGTGTTTCTTGGTCTGCCTTATCAGCGCTGATTTCAGCACTTCCCAACTCGATAATTTTGCTGTTCACCTCGAAGTTTCGGGTGAATACCTTGTTGTTTTCAACGGTAACTTTCAGGGTAGCATCTTCATATTCAAGACTCGACACTTTAATGGTGTATTCGCCAGCGGGGATTTTAGAAAGGGTATAATAACCACTGACATCGGTCGACACTCCGTAGCTGGTTCCTACGAGCACCACAGAAGCGAAGATAACTGGCTCTCCGGTAGACTTATCTTTAACAAACCCCTTTACTGTTCCTTGTCCTGTTGCTACTATTGCAGTAAGTAAAAAGACAAAAAACCCAACACTTTTTAAAAATCCTTGCACGGTATACATATTTAATAGGATGGCGAAAATACCAAATAAACTGCGGTCGGCAACAGTGAAGAGATTCAAAATCTTCGTCGTATTTCATTTCTAACGATCAAATCTGAATCTTTCGCCTCCAAATCAGCGCTCATATTGCAGGGTCATTTTAGCGATTCGATCGTCTACAGACTCTGATGTTAGACCAGCACGCAGTCGATCGACCATTATTGGAAAAGCCAGAGGCGTCGGCTTATCGGGTTGCACAATCACCAATTCTTGCGTTGCTATGCGCTCAAGCACCCTGCGAAAGCGATTGATCTCCAGTTGATGATCAATCATTTCATCAAAGGCTTGCCGGAGCAGCAAATTGTCGCTATCGTAATCCTGAAAGACATCGTAAACCAGCGACGACGACGACTGCAAGTGCCGATCTTTGATTTGTTTTCCGGGGAAACCTTGGAAAACCAGACCTGAAATCACAGCAATGTCTCTAAATTTTCTTCTCGCCATTTCGGCGGAATTGATTGAAGCTTCGACATCTTGAACCAAGTATTCAGGTGATAGCACATTGTTATCCAAGGCATCTTGCAGCGGGATGGGCTGATCAGAGAGCAATTCTAACCCATAATCATTGAACGCGAGAGAGAAGCTAATCGGCCGAAGCAAGCTGATGCGATAAGCGATGAGAGAGGCCAATCCTTCATGTACCAAGCGCCCTTCGAACGGGTAGAAAAACACATGGTAGCCCTCATCGGTTTGGATTTGTTCAATGAGCAACTGATCAGTTGTTGGCAGAGCAGAACGTGAACCTTGCAATTCCAGTAAGGGTGCTAGTTTCAACATTTCAACGTCATCGACCTTGCCTTTAGCGAAATCAGAGAGTTTTCTTTTGAGGACATCCGACATTTTCGACGACAGCGGCATGCGGCCACCGCCCCACGATGGTATCTTGCCCTTGGGCTGTGTCGAATTAACTACTTGAACCGTATTTTCTTTTATTTGGAGCACCTGAAGGGCACGTCCGGCGAACCAAAAAACATCTCCTTCACGCAGGCTCGACCCGAAATATTCTTCCACATGTCCGAGCATACCTCCCCTTTTGTACTTCACCTGCATCAATTGATCGCTCACGATTGTGCCGATGCTCATTCTATGTCGTCTTGCTATCCGCGCATTTGTGACTTTGAAAAGTCCGTCGTGCTGCCCCACTTTTTGATATTCAGGATAAGCCGAGAGCGACTTACCTCCTGTAGTAATAAATCTCAGGCACCACCCCCACTCATCATCGCTCATTGATTGAAAAGAGAACGTAGATCGCACTTCATTGAGGATAGCTTCAGGATAGAAACCGTCAGAAACGGCAAGTGTGGTCAGATATTGCACAAGGACATCGAACGAACGGATGTACGGCACGCGTTCTTCCATTTGTCCTTCAACAACCGCGAGCCGCAGGGCCGCCGCCTCCACCAATTCAAGGGCATGCGTCGGCAAAAAATAGATTTTACTTTCTGCACCAGGCTGATGTCCGCTTCGCCCCGCCCGTTGCACAAACCTCGCAACACCTTTCGGTCCGCCGATTTGAACGATGGCATCTACTGGACGAAAATCGACCCCTAAGTCGAGAGATGACGTGCACACTACTGCTTGAAGTTTTCCTTCAGCCAGAGCATCTTCAACCCAGTGACGGAGATCTTTGCTCACCGCCGAGTGATGCATCCCCATAGCTCCTGCTAGTTCAGGGTATTTATCTAATAGTGCGTGGTACCATATTTCAGATTGAGCGCGCGTATTGGTGAAAATCAGCGTGCTTTTATGTCTGAAAATCACCTCTGCCACTTTATCAATTAGGCGCAAGCCGATATGTCCGGCCCATGGCAGCGTCTCCACCTCATCAGGCATCAGACTTACGACACTCAGTTTCTTGATTATTTCGGCGCGAATGATTTGGGCGTTATGCGAACGGTCATTCCCTAGCAGCACCTCCAATGCTTCGTCCATGTTCCCGATCGTCGCCGAAATTCCCCATATCCGCATTTGCGGGGAAAGGTTTTTCAAGCGCGACAATGCAAGTTCAGTTTGGACACCCCGCTTCGAACCCATAAGCTCATGCCATTCATCGACTACGATGGTTGAAAGTCCGTTAAAAACAGAAGCATAATCTTTGGATGCGAACATCACGTGCAAGCTTTCTGGCGTAGTGATCAGAATTTCGGGCATCTTTTTTTTCAGCTGTTTTCGTTCTTCAGCTGAAGTATCGCCTGTGCGAATGGCCACCTCCCACGGAGAGTTCACCCCTTCTATTAATTTTTTGGCCGCGCCTTCAATTTCTTTCGCTAGGGCCCGAATTGGGGCGATCCAAATTACGCGCAGCTTACCAGAAGTTTTGTTAATTAGCCCTTCAGCGATCAAAGGCACCAGCAGTGAATATGTTTTCCCGCTTCCGGTTGGGGCGTTCACAATGCCATCGCCGCCTTTGAGAACAGCTTCCCAGGCCTCGCGCTGAAAATCGAAAGGCGTCCATTTCTTCGCACCGAACCAATTCAATACAGGTAACAAACGTGCATCAGACGCATCAGAATTGGTCATTTCCACCGTTTAAAGTTGAATACATTTTGCATCCTATAGGAATCCTAGTAATTTAGGCATTAAGTTTGCGTAACCGACAGCAGAAAAATTAGCACAATGAAGAATTTGATACCTATCACCTTACTACTTATTTCAGGACTGTTCGCAGGAGCACAAAGCAATTACGACGATTTGCTAGAGCTTTTGGTGGATGAAAAGTACGAACGTTGTTTGTACAAAGCAATGAAATATACCGAAGAGGAAAAGACCACAAAAGAAGCCTTACCGTATTTGTATGTGAGTATGGCTTATTTCAGAATAGACCAATCTGAGGACGAGACATTGAAAGCCAAGTACGACAAAGCCTTCAAAGAGTCTTTAAAGTACGCAGTAAAGCACCGCAAGAAAGACAAAGAGAACGCTTATTTTGCTGAGTTTGCTGATTACTTCTCTGAGTTAAGAACTGTTACGATGTCGTTAGCAGAAATGGAAATGGGAGAAGAAAAGTATACCCGTTCGAAAGGAACGTACAAATATTTGTGCGACATCGACGCCAACGATGTAGGCGGTTGGTTGATGAAAGGATACAGCGAGTATATGTTAAAAGCTAAGAAAGACGCTGAGTTGTCTTGGAAAGAAGCGAAAAGATTAATCTCAGAAGGGGCGGTTTCAGGGCTAGCAGAAGAACAAATGAAACTTTTCAAAAAAGGTGTTATCACCATTTCTGAGAAATTAGATTCGGATGGATCTCGCAGTCAAGCGGCGGAGTGGTTGAATCTTGCTCAACCGTTCTTTAGTGAAGACAAAGAGTTCAATGTTACATACCGCAATATTGCTGGGTAACATGTAATTCATACTGCATTGTCAATAAAGGAGCTTCGGCTCCTTTTTTTTGCTTCATTTTTAAGGTAAATTACTTCAAATTTCAACCTTATGCCCGAGATACAGCCAGAAATACTAATGGTTGAAGACAATCCAAATGACGCGGAATTGAGTCTGCTGGCTTTGAAAAAAGCTGGAATCAACAATGTTGTGAAAATTGTGAAAGATGGCGCAGAAGCACTTGAATTTCTATTTAGCGAGGGGAAATACGCGGGGAAGCAACTGCAGCTTCAATTAAAGGTTGTCTTTCTCGACTTAAAAATGCCAAAAATAAGCGGGTTTCAGGTATTGGAACGCATGCGGACATCGCCACAATTTGACAGTTTACCGGTTGTGATTTTAAGTTCTTCAAACGTTGAAACAGACATTGTTAAAGCATATAAGCTTGGGGCAAACAGCTTCATTGTAAAGCCCATTGATTATTCGAAACATGCGGCTGCCTTGAGCGGCGCGGCTCACTATTGGGTAAAAATCAATCAGACATTGTTATCATGAGCCAAGAAACAGAGAACCCCATCGAGCAATTCGACAATGAATACTTGTACATCAATCAAGAAGATGGCGTGTTGCGTGTTTTATTGCTTGAAGACCTTTTGAGTGATGCCGAGTTGATCAAGCTTCAGCTGCGAAAACTGCAAATGGAAAAGCGTGTTGAGCACGTAACCAACAAGACAGACTTTGAATCTGCATTGCTTCGTTTCAAGCCGCATTTGATACTTTCTGACTATGCCCTGCCCCAATTCACGGGGATGGATGCTTTGAAAATGATACAATCATTCAATCCTTATATCCCAGTTATAATCTGCACTGGATCTGTAAATGAAGAGACTGCTGTTGCATGTATCAAAGCTGGGGCTGATGATTACATCTTGAAGGATTCGATGGGAAGGCTTACGTCAGCCATTGAGATTGCCATAGGTGCAAAATCGAATTTGGTTGCGCGCGACCGCGCCAGCAATGATTTATTGAAGAGTGAGGAGAATTTCAGGGCATTGGCACAGAATGCTCCAGACAACATTTACAAGATCGGCAGAGATGGTGAGATATTGTATGTGAATTGTGATATTGATGGCATTCCTAAAAACGAGGTCATTGGTAAAAAGATCTACGACTTCGTGAATGCGGAGAATGGAAAAAAGATGCGGAAGGCCATAGAAACAGCCTTCGACGGCGCCTTGACAGTGAGTGTTGAAATAGAAGGAAATCCTGACGATCCAGAATCGCAGTGGTACTTCTGCAGAATTGGTCCTGTTATGGAACATGACCAAGTAAAATCGTTGGTTTTCATTTCAAGTAATATCACAGAGCGTGTAAAAGCCGAGCGTGAATTATATGACTTGAACCAAAAGTTGCATCACCTTACTCAGCATCTCGAGAATATACGCGACGAAGAAAAAAAGAAGATTGCAATGGAGATTCATGACCAATTGGGTCAGGAGTTGACGGGAAATAAATTGGGTTTGTTTTGGATCAAACAGCAACTGCAATCGGACGGGTTAAAAGGTTATGATGTGGAGCCCATGGTGGAGAAAGTTGACTATTTGGTTGATCTTACTACTCAAACCATACAAACAGTTCGCAGAATAGCCCATGAATTGAGACCTGTTGTGCTTGATGACATTGGCCTGATACCAGCTATTGAATGGCATGTCGGCAATTACAATAAAAACCACGAATCAACCGCATGTCATCTCAACATTGAAATCGGAGATTTAACATTTGAAAAGGAGTTTTCAACTGGTTTGTACCGAATCATGCAAGAGGCATTGACGAATATAAATCGCCATGCGGAAGCAAGCAATGCATGGGTAACCATGAAAACTGAAAATAATTTATTCATCTTTAGCATAGAAGACGACGGGAAAGGGATTGATATAAAGAGTGCTTTAAAATCGAAGAGTTTAGGGCTGTTTGGAATGCGTGAACGCATAAAAAAATGGAATGGTCATTTTGATTTGAAAGGAAAGAAAGGAAAAGGAACCACCATTACCCTATCGTTTGATATGGACTACCTTCAGGAGCACAAGATTATAGAACAAGAGATAAATTATCGGACATGATGTAATAAAACCAATTGCCGCACCAACCTCCCAAATACCTTATGAAGACAATAGCCATATGTGATGACCATAAAATTGTTCGTGAAGGATTAAAGCAAATCATTTCTTCGTTTACAAATTTTGAAATTATAGCCGATGTAGAAAGTGGTGAAGCCCTATTTCACTCCTTGCGCAGCAAGACGCCTGACATAATAATCTTGGATGTATCGTTGCCTGGCCGCAGCGGATTGGAAGTCTTGAAGCAAGTAAAAGCTTTACGCCCTCAAATTAGTGTTCTTGTTCTCAGCATGTACCCAGAAGATCAATTTGCCATTCGCATGTTAAAGGCTGGCGCTTCTGGCTATCTGCATAAAGACTCAGAACCTGGGATTCTTTTGGAGGCGCTGAATGTAATTTCAAAAGGTGGTGAGTATTTGAGTCCTAAAATCACACAACTTCTTTTCAAAGAAATGAGTGGCAACGGAGAATCATTGCCCCACAAAAGTTTGTCTGATCGAGAATACGAAGTACTACTCTACATCGGAGAAGGTAAAACCATCTCAGAAATCGGTGACCGGTTGTCGCTAAGTGTGAAAACCATTAGCACGTACAGGACACGAATACTTGAGAAAATGAATTTAGACAACAATTCAGACCTCGTAAAATACATCTTGTTGCACGAATTATCTGCAGGCCAAACAAACGCCTGACAGCGGATGTAGGAATCATCCTACATATTCTGCGTCCTACATCCTATATAAATAGACAGATTGATCGAATAGTTTTGACTTAGAAATCAATTAAAACTGTCTATTATGATTAATGTTGTTATTTGCGACGATCACAAAATTGTTCGAGAAGGCTTGAGTAAGATCATTTCAAACTTCCCTGACATCTCGATAATGGCTGATGATATTGCCAGTGGAGAAGAATTACTTCAACGACTGCGCAGCGCTCAACCCGACATAATTATACTTGATGTATCATTGCCAGGAAGAAGTGGTTTAGAAGTCTTAAAGCAAATAAAGATATTCTATCCCGATATCAAAGTTCTCGTTTTGAGCATGTATCCAGAAGATCAGTTTGCGATTCGCATGTTGAAAGCAGGAGCGTCAGGATATTTGCACAAAGACTCTGCACCGGAGGTACTCATAGAAGCAATTCGTACCATTCAGCAAGGTGGAGAGTATCTGAGTCCGGCCATTACCAAGTTGCTTTATCGCGAGATGAACAACAAGAATCAAGAACTACCACACAAGCAACTTTCGGATCGCGAATATGAAGTTTTCTTGGCTATTGGTGAGGGAAAAGCCAACAATCAGATAGCGTCACAACTTAGTTTGAGTGCCAAGACCATTTCAACTTACCGCTCTAGAATCTTGAGTAAGATGAGCATGGAGAACAACTCAGACATGATCAAGTATATCTTGCTTCACAACTTATTGCCGTCGGCCTAGTTGGCATCTTCTTAGAATCAGTAAAGCGCCTACACCATTGTAAGACATTGTCTTTCAATGATGATAGATATGCAGACATACCTTGAAAAGAAAAAAATTGACCGCAAGTTTATTCACCGAACAGGAAGTTGACATCCGCATTCTGCTGTTGGAAGATTACCAGCTTGATGCCGAATTGATTACAATTCAGATCAAACGCGTTCATCCAAGTTGGGAAGTCAGACATGTAAAATCAAAGACAGAATTCAAACGCGAGTTACTTTCGTGGCAGGCAGACATTGTTGTCAGTGATTATTCGTTGCACAATTTCACGGGCATTGAAGCCCTGCGGTTGATGAAAGATATGGGATGCGACATTCCATTCATTCTGGTGACAGGAGATATTTCCGAAGAAAAAATTCTAGAATACACCAATGAAGGAGTAGAAGATTACATTTTGAAATCGTCATTGCTTCGCTTGGAATCTGCCATTAAAAATGCAGTAGTAAGGAAAAATGCAGAAGTCGAAAAAAGAAGTGCTGTTGAGCGATTGAATGAAACATCGAAGCGGTATAAAACCATTTTCGATCGCGCCGCCATTGCGCTTATTGAATTCCAATTGGTTGTTGATTTTGAGATTAAAGATGCACAGTACAATGCTTACGTTCAAGACGAATCTTTTGTGAATCACATGCTCGATATTCTGCGGATTTCGGCTGCAAACGAAGAAGCTATTGGTCTTTTTGATGTGTCAGGGAGCGGACAGTTAGAAGAACATTTCAAGCACGTATTCAGGAATGAAGGCTCCAATGTTATAAAAGCCGTAATTGGATCTTACCTTCAGAATCGACCGGTTGCAGAAGTAGAATTCGAGACAGAGAATTTGAGTGGCCAGAAGTTATTCTTGAAGGTTCGCACCACGATTAACAAAGGAAGACATCCATCATTTACCGCCTCCATCATTGATTTGACAGCCATTAAAAGATCAGAGCAAGAAGTCAGAGAAGTGATGGAAAAGCTCGAGATCACCGTGAGCGAGCGCACCTCTGAATTGTCGAATGTCAACAGTTTACTCAAAGCCGAGGCCGAGGCCAAAGAACGCATAAACAATGCTTTGCGAGAGAATTACATACAGATGACAGAAAGCATCATCGCTGCCAAGCGCATTCAACAATTGCTTCTTCCACCTCCCAGCTCCATCGTTCAGCGATTTAAAGACGCCTTTATCTACATGCGTCCAAAAGACATTGTGAGTGGTGACTTTTATTGGTTTCACCAACAAGACAACGAATGTTGGATAGCTTGTGTAGACTGCACCGGACATGGAGTTCCAGGAGCGTTTATGAGCATGATAAGTGCCAAATTGCTGACACAAGCGATCGTAGAGAATAAAGAAACAGACCCCGGAATTGTGCTCGAGGCAATTGACGCTTATGTTGTAAGTGAATTGAAGCAGCACGACACCAATACACAAGTTAGCACCGGCATGGACATCTCATTATGTCATTTCAACTTCGAAACAAATGAATTAAAATTCTCCGGTGCTTTCCATCAATTGTATCACATTCACGACCAGCAATTAACGGTACACCGCGGCGACAGATATTCACTTGGAGGCACCTTTGTGATGGCTAAAAAGTCATTTAAAACCCATCACATCGCTTTTAAAGACGGAGATAGTTTTTACATGTCATCAGACGGATACGTCGATCAATTTGGCGGCGACAGAAGTAAGAAATTCACCAAACGCCGTTTTCAAGATTTGCTCTTACAGATGCAAGGTCTAACCATGTACGAGCAGGAATTGAGAATAAAAAGCGAACTACAAGACTGGAAAGGCGCGAATGCCCAGATTGATGACATCCTTGTGATAGGGTTGCAGTGTTAGAATTCTGACTTTCCTTTCCATCGAAGCAAGGGGCTCAACCACCAAGGAGCTTTTGCAATCGTGAAGAAAGGCGTTAGATTGCCGCCAAAGCTTCTAAAGAACAGTTCGACACCCGGGATCATGCTCCCTTCGAAATCGAATATCTTCATCCCCTTCATTTCGGCATCGCACAAAGAGCGATAAATGATTGCACTTAATGCACCGCTGTTTGCATTTCTATCGGCACCGCCAAAAAGATAATAACGCGACTTTTCATCATCGACAAAGAGCGCCGAAGCAATTGTTTTACCGTTCACATTGGCGTTATAAGCTGTTCCAGCAGATAGAATTTTTGCTATCGCCGCATCATTTACAGCGAATCCCTTTGATTGTCCGCTAAAGTGCAAACCCTCCAACAATTCAGTCAACCCGCAATGTTCGACTACTACACCATTCTTCTCTGCGTCTTTAATTAATCTCCGGCGTTTGGATGATATTTTACTCAGCACCTCTGCCCCATCGAATGGAAAACGGTACGTGTATTTCACCGCGGATTTAAATCCACCCCAGATGAAAGGTTGGACATCAGTAATTTCAGGAGGGAAAGAAACAGTAATGATTTTAACCGATTGCTTCTTCAGCCAATTGCAGATTGCTTCTAAGAATCTTTTTAGACTTTCAGAATCATTAGAACGCGGCACAAAGAACAGCGAACAATGAGGGTGATATGCAGGATTTGAAATAGTTGGAATGCCCTTTAACTTTATCCGTTGAACCATGAAGCCACCACAAATGGCATCACCCTCAAAAATAGCGAGTTGTTCAACATCCGCGCCAGCGCCTGCAATTAAACCAGGGACGAAGAAAACCCCGCCATATTTCGCTGCCAGCATATTGAAGGCATGTTGATCAGGAAGATCGCTGACACGTTTCACACCTATTTCTGCCATACTACCTCCTTGTAAAGGTCAAAAAGCACCTTTTCTTCTTTTTCCCAGTGCAGATCATTTTGGGCCTTCTGCAGACCATTTTTGAATCCATTCAAATCTTGTTGTTTCAGATCATTCACTGCTACTTTCAGAGATTCGGCAGTAAATTCATTGAGCACCCATCCGATATTGTAGTCTTCGATAATCTTCCTGCAATCGGGCAAATCATTCGACAGAATAGGTATACCCGCTTGGATGTATTCGAAAAGTTTATTTGGCAGGCAGAAAAGGTAACTCAAGCAAGTTGGACGAACGGAGAGCAAACCAACATCGGCGCTAGCCGTATGATCAAGCACCTCATTGTAAGGAACAGCCGGCATAAAATGGATATTTCCAAAATCCCTTGCTGATTCTTCGACCAGATTTTGAAAGATCCCATAACCCATGCACACCAAATGAGCACCTGAAATTTCTTTGAAAGCTTGCAGCGCCTCTTCTAGTCCACGGTTATACGTGAACGCCCCTTGATAGAGAAAAACAGGTTCCTCGTTGGGGATATTAAAACGCGTTCTGAAGATATTTTGTTTGTCTGGCGAAGCCGATTTATGCGGTACATTTCGGACAAGCCAAACGGGATCGACACCATATCTTTCAATATATGCTTTGGCGATGTTGGGGCTTACCGTGATCACCGCTTTAGCGCGGTGGATGAACAACTTTTCGAACCAGCGCACTAAACGGCGTTCGAAAGAAGAGCGACCATTTCGTTCACCTTCGAACTCATGGCAATCATAAACCAGTTTAAGTTTAGGGCGAAAAACTCGGGCAACCACTCCGATTCCGAAAGCTTCGATATCGTTGCAATGCCAGATATCGTAATTTCTGTATTCTTTAACAATTTTGAATATGATCTCAATGAACTTGATCAATCCCCAGAAAGTTCCTTCTGGAAGGGTGATTGTCCGCAAAGCTACCCTCCTGACATTTATACCTTCTTTAACTTCTGTTGCAGGCACATCGCCTTTGAGCAACGCAACCACTACAACCTCGTAGTTGGCGTCTTGAAGCGATTTCGAGATTTTATACACGCGATTATCGGTTGTGAAGTTATTCAGCACAACATTGGCCACACGTATTTTTTTTTCTGAAATCATAATTTATCGGGAGATAGAAATCGCAAGGTAATAAGAACATTAAAAATGAAGTAAACGACCTTTGCGGCGACAAAGACAACCATTGCTTCAAGCGGTTCTAGACCACTCCACCAGGCGCCATACAATGCGATGAGGATAAGAATAAAATGCAAAGCATCGAGTTGAAAAATCAGTTTTTGGCGGCGGATGCGATGAAGAATGAACGACAAAGCTGAGGCAGTGAAATTTGCTGCAAACCAAAATACAAGGATGCGCAGGTACTGCATAACATCGTACCATTCATTTCCAAAAACGAAAGCCATAGAATTGTCGGGCAACATCCAGATGAAGGCAATCATTGCCAGGCCTATGAGAGCGAAACGCCCCAAGCTTCTTAGGTAATATGGTTTGAGTTCAGCATCTTCGATTTCGGTAATTCTTTGGAAATATACCTGAGAGAAAGAAGTTGCAAGCATACTCAAAGGCGCCATAATTATGCGACGAGAAAGTCCTAAAAAACCAATTGAAACCAAACCTGCGGCGCCGTATAAATATCCGAACATGGCGATGTGTAGCCATTGGGAAAGGCGATTCAATAGCGTTCCGAACATCGAGTATTTGGGATAGTCTTTGTACTCGCTTGCCAGCGACCGCATTCGTTCTTTATCGATTCCCCTTAATTTTTCAGGCGTAAGTACCATGAACCTCCACCACGAATAAATTGCCGAAACGAAATGTGCAGCACTAACACTCCACACCAAGCCTGACGCACCCAACTTAAAATTCGCGAAAATAACTTTTAACGGCTCACTGATAACAGAAAACAGTGTTTTTCCGGTGGCTACAGGCTTGTAATGCTTTTGTCGACTAAACCAATAGCCCAGAGCTGTTGTCACGATAAAAAAGAATACCGAAGGACCGATTAACCACGTTAGACCTCTTAGCCCCTCATTCCCCAGCCAACGGATTATTGCATCTTCGAGTAGAAAGCAAACGGCTGTTAGCGTGATAGAGAACCAGAAACCGATGCGCATTACCAGCGCAAGCAGATGACGGGCATCGGTATTTGATTTCGGTAACATGATCGC
>JANRAA010000270.1:3329-15088 GCA_030728235.1 Flavobacteriales bacterium | reverse complement strand
CGTTTTGAGAGCGGCAGTGGAGATCAGATGTGCATGCGCTTCACCTTTAAGAAGCAGTAGATTTAGAATCCGTAAACGATTTTACCGAAGAATAAAGAGTTGAACTCGCGAGAGATTTCAGAATTCTCAAAAGGTGAAATTAGTCCATTGTAGAAGTTCCCTGATTGGTCTGAAAATCTGTATAAAGTATAGATTTTAAAATCGAGTTCCATACCTAAATTTCGCACAAAGAACCATTGCATTCCGAGTCCGGCGCCAACTCCGACACGCTGTTCAGTCTTCGTCCAATTATTTAATTCATTGACGAAAGAAGAATTCTCATTTTCATATAAACCCGAGAAATTAACATGAGCTCCGGCGGGCGCTTTCATGTTAGTCATTTCTGTCAGGTAGTATCTAAATTCAGGAATAAAGCGCCAACCTTTTGAAATATCTTCACTGTCTAAAGCGATTCCTGGTTGGTATGTTATCGTCTGTTTTGAATAATCAAGCAACACCCCTGAGGTAATTTGGACAGAGGTTTGGCTTCCGAGCAAATGCTCGTATGAGAGGGAAATTCTGGAGGATAAAAGATCGAAAGCATCGAACTTAATCACATGCGATTGTGCTGCACATTGCGCAGCAAATAAGACTGATATGAGAAGCAGTTTAGAACGCATAAGAAATATTTATTCCAGCGAACGGCAGAGTTTCTTGTAAGATAGAAGATGAGCTTTGGAGGAAAGCCGGAATATTTTCGATCTTACTAATTTCGCTCGTTTCAGAATCCATGAAAGAGTACCTAAAATCTGGACCTATGTATGCATCGAAGCCGAGACCGAAGGAAGTAACATATTGCACACCAGCTACCAGACCTAGACCGATGTTTCTTTCATGTTCATTGAATTCGTAGGCCGAAAATTCATCTTCACGTGCTTCGAAAGTATTGACATTTCTGTAACGTACGGAGGTTCCGAAGTAGAATCCGGACGGCACGTCTGTATTTGTGAATTCGCTGAGGTACACTCGGAATTCTGGGGATGCGACAAATCCGGTCGTACGGTTTTCGTTATTGAAAACTGAACCCGTTGTATTTTCGGATTTACTGAGATCTACGATACCACCGAGGGTTAGTTGGACGGAAGTGTATTTACCGATTACGCGTTCGTAGGAAGCTTGGTAGCGACCGAAGAAGAAGCCATCGAAAGAGAGTTTGACGACGTTTTTTGGGAGGGTGGATTGGGCTGGGGAGGTGAGGGTGAGGAGGGTGAGAAAAAGGAGGGTTAAGATTATTCTCATGGTTTCAATTGTTGATTATCCGCGAAAGTACCTATGAAATTTGATCATCCGTAAAGAAATACTGTCACTACATAAAGTTAAACAAATTTCTCTTTGATTATTCCTTGTTTGAACGAATACTTGCCTTCAGACAATAGACTGAAATATGACATTCAATGAATTTACCGACCTCTTCCCAGACGAAGAAAGTTGCAAGATCTTTTTAAAGCAACAAAGAGAAAAACAAGGGCTTACATGCAGAAAATGTGATTGCAATCGTCACTATTGGAAATCCGATAAAGAAGTTTGGGAATGCAGCCACTGCAAATACCGGATGTCTTTGAAAGCTGGGACCGCTATGCACGGCAGCAAACTAAAATTAAAGACCTGGTTTACGGCATACTATTTTGTCCTTCAAACAAAGAAAAGCTTCTCCAGTTGCGAGATGCAGCGAATACTAGGGCTGAGCAGATATGAAACCGTCTGGTACTTAATTCATAGGATCAGACAACAAATGGCCAAACACAACCTAGATCAATTCTACAAATCAATGTTCGATTTTAGGCCTGATTATCAAATTCCAATCAAGACTAGAAGCCAAAAACAGTCAAAGTCCAATATGAAAGAAGCCTTCATACTCAAGGAATCCATGATCTCCTTAAAGGATAAGTTAAAACCGGATAAACTATTGATCGTAGCTGCAGAAACATGCGAAAAGCCGATAGAACGGACTCATAGGTATCGTTTACTAGTTAAAAACTATCACGATAAATACGGCTTTAAAAATCTAAATAAGGATCAAAATCAAATCCCAAGCTGGGTTAAAAATACATCAATCAATGCAAATCGCATTTTAAATGGCATTCATCACCTTCCATATCCAGGACTTACACAGCTGTATTTCGATGAATTTTCGTTCAAATACAATTACAAAAAACTAAAACATGATTTAAAATCTATGATTCTCAAACTATTCACAGAGGTAGGTAGTTTCGCGGATAATCATACCGAGAGACTGCAGATCTAAATACTCCAAACAAAAAAAGCCCCCAAAAGGAGGCTCTCTTCAATATCAATCAACTCACTGCTGCAACTTAATCAAATTCAAAGCAGAACCTGCCTTGAACCAATCTATCTGCTGAGCATTGTATGTATGATTCGTCTTTACTTCATCCCTGCCGCCATCTGCATGAACCAATTCCAATGTTATCTGCTTGCCTGGGGCGATGTCTTTCAAATCGACAAAGTTAATCGTGTCATCTTCCTGAAATTTGTCGTAGTCCGACTCATTCGCAAAGGTCAAAGCTAACATCCCCTGCTTCTTCAGGTTGGTCTCGTGAATACGAGCAAAAGACTTTACCAAAACGGCCACAGCTCCAAGATGACGAGGCTGCATCGCAGCATGCTCGCGTGATGATCCTTCACCGTAATTGCTGTCTCCTACTATCAACGTCGGAACCCCTGCCGCTTTGTATGCACGCTGCACCGCTGGCACCTCTCCGTATTCTCCTGTCAACTGGTTCTTTACACTATTTGTCGCCTTGTTAAATGCATTCACCGCACCTGTCAAGGTGTTGTTCGCTATGTTGTCCAAATGACCGCGGTAACGCAACCACGGACCTGCCATAGATATGTGATCCGTTGTGCACTTTCCAAAAGCTTTGATCAACAACTTGGCTCCCATGATGTTCTCACCATTCCATGGCTTGAAAGGATCCAACAGCTGCAAGCGCTCACTGCCCTCTTTAACAACTACATTCACTGAACTGCCATCCTCCGCAGGAGCTATAAAGCCTGCATCTTCAACAGCAAACCCTCTCGATGGTAACTCATCTCCTACAGGTGGATCTAGCTTAACCTGCTCTCCTTTACTGTTTGTCAAAGTATCCGTAAGTGGATTGAAACGCAAGTCGCCCGCTATCGCTAACGCGGTTACCATCTCAGGTGAGCCGACAAATGCAAAGGTGTTCGGATTGCCGTCAGCACGCTTAGCAAAGTTGCGGTTGAACGAGTGGACTATCGTGTTCTTCTCTTCTTTGTCAGCCCCAGCGCGATCCCACTGCCCAATGCACGGACCACAAGCATTCGCAAACACTTCACCTCCCATGGCCTCAAAGGTCTGGATGAATCCGTCTCTAGCAACAGTAAAGCGAACCTGCTCCGAACCCGGAGTAATGGTAAATTTCGACTTGGTTACCAACCCCTTCGAAACTGCCTGCGCTGCTATCGATGCTGATCTCGAAATATCCTCGTAACTAGAATTCGTGCATGATCCGATAAGTCCAACTTCTATCTTGGTAGGCCATCCGTTCTGCTCCGCCATCTCTCCCAATTTCGAAATCGGTGTCGCGAGGTCAGGTGTAAATGGTCCGTTGATATATGGCTCCAACTCCGACAGGTTGATCTCAATTACTTGATCAAAATACTGCTCCGGATTGGCATATACCTCAGCGTCTGCTGTCAAATGTTCTTTGATGTTGTCCGCTAACGCAGCAACTTCTGCTCTTCCCGTTGCACGAAGGTATCGCGACATTGATTCGTCGTAACCAAAGGTTGATGTGGTAGCTCCAATCTCTGCTCCCATGTTGCAAATGGTGCCTTTTCCTGTGCACGACAGGGATGTTGCTCCGTCGCCAAAATACTCAACAATGGCGCCTGTTCCCCCTTTTACAGTTAGTATACCTGCAACTTTCAAAATAACGTCTTTGGCACTCGTCCAACCACTCATCTTGCCCGTTAGCTTAACACCTATCAACTTAGGAAACTTTAGCTCCCATGCCATTCCTGCCATTACGTCTACAGCATCAGCACCACCTACTCCGATGGCTACCATGCCCAATCCTCCCGCATTCACGGTGTGTGAATCGGTTCCTATCATCATCCCACCTGGGAATGCATAGTTTTCAAGAACCACTTGGTGGATGATTCCTGCTCCTGGTTTCCAAAAGCCGATGCCGTATTTGTTGGAAACAGATTGTAAGAAATTGAAAACTTCGTTGTTCTTATTGATCGAGTTCTGCAAATCACTATCCGCACCAACACGCGCCTGAATCAAGTGATCACAGTGAACTGTAGACGGCACTGCTGCTGTCTTTTTACCTGCCTGCATGAACTGCAACAAGGCCATCTGCGCTGTCGCATCTTGCATGGCTACGCGGTCTGGAGCGAAATCTACATACGACTTCCCTCTTTCGAAAGCTGTCGTTGCATCGCCATCCCACAAGTGGCTGTAAAGTATTTTTTCTGAAAGTGTAAGAGGCTTGCCAACTATGTTACGGGCCGCAGCAATGCGACCAGGCATTTTAGAATATACCTCTTTGATCATGTCTATGTCAAAAACCATATTTCAATATTGATAGGGTTAAAAGAACGTTCTTTTCGGTTTGCAAAGGTAGGAAACAAAGTGGTTAACCGCACGTCATTGGGTACGTCCGCTCGCGGTAATTTTTAACTATCCTTCAACAACTTCGCTACATTTGAACTATGACGCGTGATACCATAAACGAAAATATTAAAGTTTCCATTCGGTCTATTAGAAGCCAAATCCTCCGCACTGTGCTAACTGTGGCTATCATCGCGTTTGGAATTATGGCGCTTGTGAGCATGGTAACCGCAACTGAATCTCTCAAGGCGAATATCCAACAGGAGTTCTCTACGCTGGGTACGAATGTGTTCAATATAAAGAACAAGCAGAGCCGCGGACGAAGAATGGGTATGGTTGAAAAAGAAGCTGAAGTGATCAACTACCGTCAAGCAACAGCTTTCAAAGAACAATATGATTTCGATGCAATTGTGAGCCTCTCGGCCTTTGGATCTGGGGCAGCAACCATTAAGTACGGACAAGAAAAGACAAATCCGAATGTCCAAGTGATTGGCATCGATGAGCAATACCTCAATGTTTCTGGATTCGACCTAGAATCAGGAAGGAGCTTCAGCGCTTCTGACCTCGAAAGCTCTCAAAACTTGGTGATCCTGGGGAAGGATGTGGTAACGAAACTGTTCAATGATTTCGAAAGTCCAATCGACAAGGAAATTTCGATCGGAAGCTTCAAATATACGGTGGCTGGCGTGCTGGAATCGAAGGGTTCTGGAATGGGTATGTCGCAAGATAACCAATGCTATATTACGCTCACGAACCTCAAAAAACAGTTCGCTACAGCAAATACTGATTACCGCATAAGCGTGATGGTAAATGATGCTGAACGCATCAGCGATGGTATAAGCGAGGCGTTCGGAGTGATGCGGGTGGTGCGCGGAGATGAAATCGGCTCAGATAATTCTTTTGAAGTAGACCAAAGCAGCGCTCTCATCGAAACGCTGCTCGAAGCAATCAGCGTAATCACAATTGTAGCTGCTGGAATTGGCGTGATAACTCTGTTTGGAGCAGGAATCGGTCTTATGAACATCATGCTGGTCTCGGTAACTGAACGCACTCAGGAAATAGGCGTGAGAAAAGCCATTGGAGCTAGCTCTAAACTGATTCGTATGCAGTTTTTGGTTGAAGCAATCATCATTGGTCAACTCGGTGGTGCCGTTGGAATCATTCTGGGTTTGATCGTGGGAAACATCATTGCCATTTTCTTTGAAACTCCTTTCGTAATTCCTTGGTTCTGGATCGTAGTAGGTGTATCGCTTTGTGCCGTTACAAGCGTGGTTTCGGGCTACTACCCCGCTAAAAGAGCAGCTGCGCTAGATCCGATTGATGCGCTGCGTCATGAGTGAGGCGTCATCGTATGGTGTCTCCAGGTAAATAAACGGTCATCTCGATTTTCGGAAATCCAATAAGGTCTTCTTTTAACCGACTGCCTTGTGGCGCTGTGAAGGTTACAATCTGCCCGCTGCCATGGACAAACATGCCTTCCGTAGAAATGCGCAGAGCAGTCGACTCCCCTATTCCATAAACTGTTTTATCTGGAAACTCGAACAGGGCGGTCAACGCTCTATTGTATCGACTTCTTTCAATAAAATGTTGGTCGATGATGCCTTCACTAAACAACCCCGTGCCTTGTGAATACATGCCATTTCCGCTCTTTAGCCTGCGGTAAGTCGACTCGTATTCTAGCTCTTTTTTCTGGTCGCCTGTAATCATGATCTTACTCATAACAGCTGCCCCAGCACTGGTTCCGCCAATAACAGCTCCGTTGGCGTAGGCCTGATGCAAAATCTCCAATAGGTTGGGCTGACCAATAACACACATCAACCGTAATTGATCTCCACCACATAAAAAAATGGCTTTGGCTGCTGCCAAACTATCTGACAGCATTGTCTTTACTGAGTCAGCAAGAGATAAACGCAATGGCTTTACATTGGTGTAACCGAGCTCAATAAATGGCTTTGAGTCGTAATAAATCGCTGTATCGGGCTCCTCACTGGCTGCTGGTATTACAACGATGAGATCTTCTTTTCCAATACCTCCTGTCGTCAGCATATCGCTCATCAAATCCAAATGCAACTGTCCTCCTCCAATGATGTACAATTGTCCGCTGTGATGCGACTTCTCAACAGCCGATACAACGTTTGTTGGCGCTGGCTCTGGCGCACACGCTGAAAGTAAAAGAAAGATGAAAAGAATATTACGCATGCCTGTTGTTTTGACGAATGTAAAGAAGTTTCATCTAAGAATGTTATCCTGCTTGGCGACGACTTTCAGCAATAAAAAAAGAAGCTACCCAAAAGGATAGCTTCTTCATTACCTGTTATCATTGTTTTCGGCTATGCCGAAAGAAAATGCTTAGTGAGCAGAAAGGTAGTCAGCAACGCCGTCGAATGAAGCAGTCATCGCATCTTCTCCTTTGTGCCAATCAGCAGGACAAACTTCACCGTTTTCTTCGAAGTGGATAAGGGCATCAACCATGCGAAGCGCCTCGTTTACACTGCGACCAAGTGGGAAGTTGTTGATCACCTGATGCTGAACAACACCTGTCTTGTCAATCAAAAACAATCCGCGGTAAGCGATCATTGGTCCCATTGCAACCAACTCCCCGCTGTCGTTGTAGTCGTAATCACCTGCCAAAACACCAAAGTTGGTTGAAATAGCCTTGGTTGTATCGGCAACAACTGGATACTTAACTCCGTTGATGCCTCCTTTGTTTTTGTCCATCTGCAACCAGCTCCAGTGAGACTCTTCAGTGTCAGTAGAACATGCCACAACTGCACATCCGCGTGCTTCGAAATCAGCAAGCTTTGATTGGAATGCGTGCAACTCGGTTGGACAAACGAAAGTGAAATCTTTCGGGTAGAAGAAGAACAATACATATTTTGACCCGAGGTACTGGTCAAGTGAAAATGAGTTTACAATTTCGTTACCGTTAACTACAGCTGCTGCGCTGAAGCTCGGTGCTTTTTTACCTACAAGAGACATAATCGATCTTGATTAGAGTGAATGAATAAATGCGGCGCAAAGATACAACGTGGAATAGATTTGCGTGCAGGATTAACAAGCTTTTAATGTTCTTTGTTTACTTATTCGATAAGTTTGCACGAAATCAATTTCAACTTACTGGAATCTGCCTTTATGAAAAACAATGAATTCATCAACCGAGAACTGAGTTGGCTGTCTTTCAATGAACGTGTGCTGCAAGAAGCACAAGATGAAGGCAATCCTCTTGTTGAAAGGGTTCGTTTTCTTGGAATTTTCTCCAACAACCTCGATGAGTTCTTCCGTGTGCGGGTGGCGAGTCTAAAACGCCTCGCTGGTTTGGGTCGACAAAACTACTCGACTCTCGATTTTAGTCCAACTGCTACCTTAGCCGCAATCCGCAAAAAAGTAGTCGAACTGCAAGCAACTTACGCTGCTACTTTCGAAAACCTGGAAGCGAAATTGGCTGAAGAAAGGGTATTCTTTCGCGACCATACGCAGCTAACACCCGAACAAATTCTATTTGTTGAAGACTACTATCGAAACCATGTGCGAGCGAACTTGGTGCCGATCATGCTAAATCCCGGACATCCATTCCCTGAGCTTGAAGACCAATCGGTTTACTTGGCTATTGAATTGAAGGTGGGACGCAAGTCGACTGAAAGAATGAAGTACGCACTCATCGAGGTACCTCCTCACATGGAACGTTTTCTGGTGCTTCCGAAAGAGGGCGACGACAACTTCGTTATGTTTCTCGATGATGTAATTCGATTGAAATTACGCCGTCTGTTCTCTCTCTTCAACCCTACTGAATTCAATGCATACGCGATTAAAATTACACGCGACGCAGAACTAGATATCGATGACGACCTGACTCGTTCTTTGGTCGATAAAATGAAACAGGGTATCGACTTGAGGAAAAAAGGGAACTACGTGCGTTTCCTGTACGACAAAAGAATGCCCCAAGACATGATCGATTTTCTGATGAAGAAAATGAAGATCAAAGACAGGGAAAATATGATTCCAGGGAGTGCATACCACAACAAGAAAGACTTGATGTCGTTTCCCGACTTCGGTAGAGCTGACCTGCGATTTAAGCCTCTCCCACCCCAACCACACCGTTTGCTTCGCAATAAAATAAGCTTGCTCGATGAGATAAAAAAGAAGGATATCCTCCTCCATTATCCTTATCAGATGTTTAACTACGTGGTCGACATCCTGCGTGAAGCAGCCATTGACCCGCATGTTACTCGCGTTCAAATCAACCTCTACCGCGTAGCGAAAAACTCTCACGTGGTAAACGCTCTGATAAACGCGGCACGAAATGGCAAGAACGTAGAAGTCATCATCGAAATTCAAGCGCGATTTGATGAAAAAAACAACATCAAAGTAGCATCGATGCTCCAAGAAGCGGGGGCTCGTGTGATCTTTGGTGTGCCCGGCCTGAAAGTACACTCCAAGCTGATGCTCATCACACGAGAAGAAAAAGATGTGGAGAGAATGTACGCCCACATTGGCACTGGAAATTTCCACGAACGCACAGCTCGCATATATTCTGACGTGGCCCTGCTAACGGCTGACCAACGCATAACATCTGAGGTAGGCCGTCTTTTCGAATTCTTTGAAAACAACTACCAACGGGTAACATATCGACACCTCATCGTTTCACCATACAGCACGCGACGAAAGTATACAGAGCTCATAAACCGTGAAATAAGAAATGCGGAAGCGGGTAAAAAGGCGTTCATCATTCTCAAACTCAACAACCTGGTTGACCCTGGAATGATTCGAAAGCTTTACGATGCAAGCAATGCTGGGGTGAAAATAAACTTGATTATTCGCGGGGTGTGCTGCTTGATTCCTGGTGTGAAAGGCATGAGTGAAAACATCTCTGCGATCAGCCTGGTTGGAAGATTCTTGGAGCACTCGCGGATTTTTGTGTTCGGAAACGGAGGCAAGCCTGAATATTTCTTAAGCAGCGCCGATTGGATGTCGCGTAACCTCGATCATCGCGTAGAAGTCAGCGTACCAATTCTAGATGCTGACCTGAAAAAAGAACTCGATGACTACCTCTCATTTCAATTCAAAGGAAATGTGAAGTCACGGATCATCGACAAATCCCAACGCAATCAGTACGTTACAAAAGATAGAGCAAAAAAACGCTTCAATTCGCAAGAGGAAGTGTATAACTATTTCGCCGCAAAAGCGAATGAATGATTATTATTGACCCCATAAATAGGGATTGAATTGAAATTTGCTGCAATAGACATCGGCTCCAATGCCGTTCGACTTTTGGTTGAAGAAATATTCGAAACAGAAACCGGCTTTCACACCCAAAAAGTTTCTTTTACGCGTATTCCGCTTCGCCTTGGTACGGATGTCTTCGAAAATGGTGAAATCTCTAAGCTCAAAACAGCTCAACTTATCAAAGTGATGAAGGCGTTTTGGCATCTCATGGATTTTCATAACATCAAAAATTATCGCGCCTGCGCAACCAGCGCAATGAGGGAGGCGAAAAACCGCAAAGATGTTATCCAGCAAGTGAAGAAAGAGACGAAGATTGAAATTGAAATCATCGCCGGACAAGAAGAAGCAAATTTGATTTTCGGAAACTTCTTGCTTCAAGATATCGATCACTCTAAAAACTACTTATACATCGATGTCGGTGGCGGTAGTACCGAACTTACTGTCATAAAAAAGGGTGAGCGCATAAAGGCGAAATCTTTCGAAATTGGCACCGTGCGCATGCTCCAAAACAAGGTAAAGGAGCAAGAATGGACAGTCCTCAATAAGTGGGTTCAAGACTTGCGAAAAGATGAAGCCAACCTCGTGGGAATCGCTACCGGAGGTAACATCAACCGTATCTTCAAAATGTCGAGACACACATTCAACGAACCATTAACGTTCAATGAATTGCTCGATATCCGTAACTTCATTCAAGGATTTTCACTCGAAGATCGAATGGAAAAACTCGGACTGAAATCTGACCGTGCAGATGTTATCGAACCAGCCGCCGAGATCTATCTGCGTATTCTCGAAAATGCAAACATCCAAGAAATGATCGTTCCTCGTGTCGGACTCTCAGATGGTATCATACTCCAACTTTACCAGAATTGGAAAATGGAACGACTATCCATCTAAGATCTAAGATCTAAAATCTAAAATCTAAAATCTAAGATCTAAACCCTAAATCCTAAATCCTAACCCCTAAATCCTAACCCCTACTTCAGGTTCGCTTTCAAGAAAGCCTCAACCTCAAATATTCGTTTCGGCTTCAGCACGATTTCTTTGTTCTTATTCAACAAGAATAAGGTAGGTGTCTGTGTCACTCGGTATTCTTTCGCTACCGGTGAGTTCCAAGCGTTCAGCTGCGATACGTTCGGCCATTTGGTATCGTTTGTCTTCACTGCATTCTCCCACTGCGCACGCTGGTTGTCTACCGAGACGCCCACAACCTGAAAACCACGTGATCTGTAAACGTCATAAACACCTTTCAAAACAGGTATCTCTTGCTCGCATTTATGACACCAAGAAGCCCAAAACATAACCAAAGTGTATTCGTTTTTCGCAACTTCACTGTACAAATTCAATTTGCCACCGTCTACTTTTTCGATTGTAAAATCTGAAGGAGTCTTGCCAATTTGCAAGTTCACAATGCCTTGAGCACGTTGCTTCACAACATCGCTCAAATCAGCACCGCAGTCGTCATCAAAAATGTAATTATCCAAAATGTACATCGATACATTCTCCATTCCTGATTGGTAAAAACCATCCAACATGGTGTACAAGGTAAATTCGAGCATCTGTGGGTTAACCGCTGCTTTCTCCTTCAAAATATCTACGCAGTTCAAAAAGCCCGACTCTTCACCACCACTGTGCGAGCGCATGTAGTCTTGAATGCGATCTGCAATAATCGGCGAACGCATGATCGATAAATCAGTGAAGTCAACATCGTCCCAATAATGGCTCTTGTCTCCTGGGTTGGCCGATTTCTTCAGAATTAAAAACTTCGCCAAATAAGATCCTGCATTCTCCTCTGCCACGCGCAATTGCAAGGCACGTAGCTCCTCTTCTTTTTGCTTTATCTCACCGTCTACGCGCTCTTTAAAAGATGATTGTGAGCGCGATTTACGCAAATTAGCAA
>JANRAA010000270.1:619-3319 GCA_030728235.1 Flavobacteriales bacterium | reverse complement strand
TCAAACTGCTTTTCTTGCGCGTAATAGCTGTTCCAAGCAATATTCTCAGCTGAATTCGGAGATTCTTTCAACGCGTCAAAACGAGCCGATTTAAAGTCAATCTGGACATCTGATTCGTCTGGATTCAAAATGATTGGCGTCATGTTGTTCGGATCACCGTTCCCTATGAAGTAAAATCCGCGTGAGTAGGTCTTTGTGCCGAAATCATAGGTGGCATCAACAACTTTCAAGCTGTCGATCTTGCTTGTCGTCTTCCCTTCTGATTCGTACAAATACATCTTCGATCCTTTCATCGAAACATGCACATTCCCATGCAAATGAATTGGCCCTTGCTTGTCGCCTTTGTTCCGCGCATCAATTCCTTTTACATCAGCTACAACTACCGAAGCATCAGCCAATTGCGCTACTTCTGTAACTTCTGGTGTCGACTCAGTTGAGCCATTGGTCTCTCCCCCGCCACAGCCAGCAATGGTTAGTAAACTGAAAAGAGTCAATAATAGTTGGTTCATAGTCAGAATAATTTTTTGAAGGTCAAATATAAGCATTGTCATGCGGAGCAGACTTAAATAAACCTTAATTCACAACTTCTTAACTTTTCTCTTTGCGCCTCACGCGGCGGATGTGAAAGCTGTGCGTATATAGAAAAGTTCTCATTCGGGTTTGATGAAGTTGTACGCCCTTTCAACTCTCGCAACCTGCGTGGTGTAGCTCTTGTACCATTTCTCACGCCCCATTTTCTGCGCCATGAGGTGATCTGCATTTCGCTTCCAATGCAGAATACTGGCTTCGTCTTTCCAATACGACATCGTAACACTCATCTCTCCACTCACGAAGTCCATGCCCAAATAGCCCGGTTGCTGCTTGGCCAACTCCTCCATCTCGGCTGCTACTTCATCATAACCTTCTATATTTGAAAGTTTCTCGCTGGTGAAGATAACCACGTAATAAGGTGTCGGTAAGTTTGGTGTCATGACTTGTATTTTGCTTCGAATTTATCATTTTAATCTCTTTCCAACCCAACGCTAACCATTACTTTTGGCAAATGGATAAGCACCTTGCTTTTGCTGTTTTGAAATTGAGTCCCAACGCCACTTTCGAAGACATCGAAGAGACCGTTGAAGCACAAATCTTTGAACTTCGCACTTACTTCTTGCGCCAGCCAATTGTAGCGGCTTTGTATGTGCGTCGGACAGAAAAATGCGCGCAGCTATTCGATATCGCACAACTTTTTGACCTAACATTGAGTGATAACGGAACGCACATTCACATCCCCCTCGCTGAGGGGACGCTGGAAGAAATACTGAAAAATTACGAGGCAATAACAACCCAACTGCGCTCGCAAATGGCACGCACCATGCACCCTGAAAGCATCCGTTTATTGGCACTAAACCTGGTAAGCGTGCAACAAGATTTTGAAAAACACTTCCTGGCCATCACAACTGGTGAAGCAGCAACTCCTGTGCTGGCAGCTGATCAACTGCAAACCGGCCGTCTGCTGCGATTACTCACAACCGATGCCAATCAATCCGAGGTGCTAGAAATCATAGCGCGCGAACGCTCAAGGATACTAGCGCTTACTCGCCACCCTCAGCAAAAATAGCTGTCTGAATGTTGCCCCCTTCTTTCACCCAACCTCTGTACATGCCTGGGGTGTTAAAAGGCATTGAAATATTGCCTAGGTTATCAATTGCAATTACACCACCATCGCCGCCAAGGGTCTCTACTTCGTGAAATATCATCTGTCGACAGGCTTCTTCAAGACTAACGCCATGTTGAACGCTGGTGGCTACTCTGCCCGCCACGCCTGAACGAATGAAAAACTCTCCCCAGCCGGTTGCACTCACAGCACACGAGCGGTTGTCGGCCCAGGTACCAGACCCTATCAACGCTGAATCGCCAACCCGACCGTACTTTTTGTTGGTCATACCCCCTGTTGATGTGGCCGCAGCTAAGTTGCCATGCTGATCACGCGCCACAGCGCCTACAGTCCCCATTTTATGGCGTGTATCGCTGTGGTCAAGCTGAACCCTGTTGGCTTCTATGGCCTGAACCAATTGGTCTTTTCTAAATTGGGTCGAAAGCGATGAATTATCGATAAATTCAAATCCACGTTCGGCTGCAAACTGCTCTGCACCCGGTCCGTTCAGCATCACAAACTCCGATTCCATAACCTCACGACATAGCAAAATAGGGTTTTTGATGCGGCGAACAGCGCAAACTGCACCAGCCCTGCGGTCATGGCCTTCCATTAATGAGGCATCCAATTCGTGAAAACCATTGTTGGTGAAAACAGCACCTGTGCCGGCGTTAAAAAGCGGACAGTCTTCAAGGCTCTGAACCGAAGCAATAACAGCATCCATGGCTGTTCCTCCTTGAGATAAAACCGTTTCTCCTGCTGCCAAAGCCGCGTGCAATGCATCGCGATGCAACTGCTCTTTCTCATCCGACATCTCCGAGCGGAGCAAGGTTCCTGCGCCGCCATGAATCGCCAATGCATAGGTTGTTTTCATGGTATAGTTTGTGCTTCAAAAGTACAACATTCATTCTCTATTTGGAATCCAATAAAGAATTTATAAAACTCAACACACCAAATGAAAAAACCGTATCTTCACTCAACTTAAAAGGAAATGCTATGAAACAAATTTTACTTTCAACCTTATTTATCGCCGGCGCACTGGCTGGAACCGCGCAGGTAAACAA
>JANRAA010000270.1:0-609 GCA_030728235.1 Flavobacteriales bacterium | reverse complement strand
CAACTACAACGTAGGCCAAGTAGTTGACGATTTCACTGTTACCGATGTAGATGGTAACGTGCACAACTTATACGCATACGCTGACGCAGGCAAATACATCATCCTCGATTTCTTCTTCGATACTTGTCCGCCTTGCCAAGCCACAGCGCCATTCTTCAACGAATTGCACGACACATACGGATGCAATGCCGGAGACTTGGTTTGTTTGACCATCAACAATGGTACAGACAACGACGCGATGGTTATTGCATACGAGCAAACATACGGTGGCAGTTTTAACCACGCTCCGGCAATTAGCGCAGACGGCGGCGGCGGCGAAGTAAATGCCAACTTTGGTATTAACGCCTTCCCTACTTACTGCATGATAGGTCCTGATAGAACATTGGTTAACGCCGATATCTGGCCTGTTTCAGACATGGGCACTTTTGTTTCTGCATTCCCTGCAGGTTCTGGCATCAGCCCAATGGCTTGTTCTGTGAATGTTGCCGAGCCTACTGTAGCTATCAGCACTCCAATGAACGTTTTCCCGAACCCTGCGAGCGGAAACACAAACATCACCTACTCTCTAGCTAACGACGCACGTGTGCGCATCAGCATCGTTAACCTTGT
>JANRAA010000269.1 GCA_030728235.1 Flavobacteriales bacterium | reverse complement strand
GTTTAGTGTGATTGTTTTAATTGTGAATGTGATTTTCGTTAGTCTGGGTGCATTGATGTATTTGTTTGTTGAATCAAAGGGAATACAAATTCCTGCAAAGACAGATGATTTACTACCTATGCTTGCATTAGGTCATTTGGGAACCTTTGCTGCAATTGTCTTTTTACTCGGAATTATAGCTGCAACATTTTCTAGTGCCGACTCGGTCTTAACAACCTTAACCACTTCGCTTTACATCGATATCCTGCATCTTGATTCACGTGAGGAGATGAGTACAAAGCGGAAGAAGCAAATCAGAACGATAATTCATGCCGGCTTCGCATTCTTGTTGCTCGTAGTTATCCTTGTTTTTCGAGCCATTAATAATGAAGCTGTGATCAGTGGGATATTCACTGCTGCAGGATACACCTACGGACCTTTGTTAGGCCTGTTCGCTTTTGGTATTTATAGCAAGCATCAGGTGAATGACAAACTAGTTCCGATTGTTTGCATCGCAGCTCCAATTTTCAGTTTCTTGCTGGCATCTAACTCTGAATTTTTGTTTGGCGGTTATAAGATTGGCTTTGAACTGTTATTGATCAACGGTTTGCTCACCATGCTGGGATTGAGGTTGATTCGAAAAAAGGGCTAGTAAGTTGGCAATGAGCATTAACCTGCAGTTTCGAATGAAGCAGGATGACTTTGCCTTAGCGATTGTAGCCGACATCCTTTGCGCGTAGCAGCAAAGATATAGGTGGAAAGCGCGACCTGATCGAGTTACTGAGGGGAAACCCGAAGGTGACGAGTAGAAGGGAAGGCCCCCATAAAAAGAAAGAGAAATTAGGAAGAAGTAGGATTGGGAATTGAGTTGTTTTTCGGAGGAAGCGAAAAGAAAGGTGTTTTTTTGATTAAGGGTAAACTGAGTTTGCCGAAGATTGACCTCAGGAATTTGCTTTTACTTTCTATAAACCCTTCCATTGCTGCCAACTAAATAGAAATAGAGCTTATCCGCTTTAGCTACATTGTATAAATCAAAGCCAATTTTGTTCGCGTAATTGGGGTATCTAAAAACAGGGATGTCCGGAAATATTGCTCCTGTATCTTCAGTTTTTTCAAGCTTGTAATTCAATGAAAAGACTCCGTACATGTTGCCTTTTCGGTAGACGTTAAATTCATCCTCAATTTTCATTGTATTCAAGAAATTTAACCCGTTTTCCCAAATGAAATCGTATTCAAAAGGCAAGATGATTTGGTTTTTGAAGTCGATTAATCCAAATTTCCCATTCAATTGTGCTGTCAGGATGCCTTTTGATTGAAGTGTGAGTAAGCCTTCGCCACTTTTCGAGTACGTATAAGGTTGCCGAAAGTCAAAATTTTCTGTTTCTTTAATTTCATCCCGATCTATAAATATCTCCGCAAGATTGGGTTGCAAACTCTCGTATTGTATAGGAATAATCTCTTTTTCCTGACTGTCGATAATCCCAAATAGCCATTTTCCAGTAGTAGCATCTTTCTTTCCAGCTAAATAGAAATAACTGTGATTAACTGTGAATGGCCCATATTGATTTTTGATATACCTCAAAGAATCATATACCATTCCGCTTCGCGCAGAAGAAGAAAATATCAACCCATATTTCCCGGCTTTCGAAACAATCAGTGGGTGCTTTTGAGACTTTGTGTATACATCCGTAAAACGCAATGTTTCTCCCGCGTTTAATTTTAAGGTATCCTCGCCATACTTGGCTGAGTTTTTCCCGAGTTTATAAAAGTAGAAGACCGGTTTAATCGGTTCTCGTTTAGGCGGCGCTTCAATAGTCATCTCCGAGATACTTGGCGGTTCCTCCCAAATTTCTTCGCTGGTTACATGTTCAAGGTCAGGTTTGACTTCGTCAATTCGGTTGCTTCCACTTCCTGTACCCCCGTATGAGCTTGATCCACTGTAAATTCCTGATCCTGCATCCTCGTTTTCGGGAGCTTGTTTTACAACAAAACGCCCTTTTTCTTGATCATAGAAAAGGGCTTCTCTATGGTGAGTATATTCCTTATCTGTATAGGTGTAAACGATATACTCTTCGCTTGATAAATCTCTATCTAAACTAAAATCAGTTACATGGTTAAGGATCGGTTCTTCCATGAGTTGTTTTTCTGCATCGAAAACCAACAAGCTCATCGTCTTATCAAAATGTTCCGCAAAAATTGTGATGAACCTTGAATGGGAAGAAACGCTGCTCGGGTTGCCTAAAAACCTGAATTTGCTGACATTCTCAGTCAATAATTTTTCGCCTTTTAAAGTATAAAAGTTGCTGTTTTTACTGACGTAGGACTCTTGTGAACCTATTATAAGTCCTTCAGGAACAAAGGTGAAATGGTTGTGGTTGCTGTTCTTGATTATGACCTTCGTGCCCAGCAATAGTCCCTGCGTTGAGATTGTCTTTTCTCGGATTTCAAAGCTTTGGCGATTATAAATCGTGTCGGCAGCCTTCTGCTTGATTGTATATGTGAAATATCCGCTACCGATGGGTTGGATGAGGTCAAACTGGGCTTTAAGTTTAATTTTTCCATCCAAGTCCGATAGGCCAAACAAATCGCCCACACGAAATGGAACTAAGAGGTCTTTTTGTGAACTTCCTAAAAGGGATTGTAACACCAAGACAAGAAAAAAAAACTTGCGCATGAAGGATAAAATTTCATGCGCAAGTTAAATGAAGAAAGGCATTGTAAGTGCAAAGCAGCAATCAGCTCGATAAAAATAATCGCCTTCGAGAAAGCATTTGCTCGAGTTACTTTT
>JANRAA010000268.1 GCA_030728235.1 Flavobacteriales bacterium | reverse complement strand
CTTCTCCGGCATAGGCTTCTGGAGCGTCGTTGTTATAAATCAAAACGGATACTTAATCATTACTCAAACCACAAGGTCCGTTATTGATGGTCCAAGCGAAGGTGTTCACACCCTGACTTAATCCGGTAACTGCTGTGTTGAAGTCGTTTTCATTTGCGAAAACTCCAGTTCCAGCAACAACTGTCCATGTACCTTGCTGGGCGCCATTCGGGGCATTTCCTTGCAAGATTGTTTCCGCAGTTGGCAAGCAGAATTCTTGATCAAGCCCCGCAAAGGCTTCTTGTGCATCAAATGCGAACAATGAAACGGTAACGGTATCGGTTGTGATGTTGTTCAAACATGGGCCATTCAATATGGTCCAAACAAATACGTTGTCTCCTATTTCAAGGTCGGTAACTGCGGTGTTTGGATTGGTGACATCAACAATCGTTGCCGACCCTTCAATGAGTGTCCAGAACCCACTTGCAGGGAACACGGCATCATTGGCAGCGAGGTTTGTTGCCTCTTGTGGGGTGCATAGTTGTTGGTCTGGACCAGCATCGGCATCTGGTTGATCGCGATCAAACAAGAATACTGAAACCATGTCTGACGATCCACTCTGATCACACGGGCCATTGTAAACGGTCCATGCGAAGATGTTTTCGCCTACACTTAGTCCAAAGACCATGGTGTTCGGGTCGTTTGCATCTTCAAAGTTTCCTGTTCCGCTAATCACTGTCCATGTGCCGACAGCTGGATTCGGCATTGCGTTTCCTTCAAGCTGGGTAGCATTTACAGGGGTGCACAGTTGCTGATCTGAACCGGCATCCGCCAAAGGTGCATCGAGGTCAAAAACGAAAACAGATACGGTATCGGTTGAGTTGGCATTGGCGCAAACACCGTTGTCGATGCTCCAAACGAAGATGTTTTCTCCAACCCCAAGGTTGTTGATGGTTGTGGTTGGGTTGTTCGCATCCACAATGTCTCCTGCTCCTGAAATCAAAGTCCATGTCCCAATAGCTGGTGCCGTTGGCGTGTTTCCAGTCATGGTGGTGGTTGATGTTGGTGAGCAGAGTTCTTGATCGTCGCCCGCGTCGGCAATAACAGCTAAATTGCTGTATACGAATATGCTGACATAGTCGCTTGTTGGCTCTCCACACGGTCCGTTCGACACGGTCCATCTGAAGATGTTTTCTCCAACACCCAAGGCTGAAACGCCTGTGTTAGGATCATTCGGGTTGGCGATTGTCGCAACACCAGAAATCAATGTCCATGTTCCAGATGCAGGATAGGTTAGTGTACTACCTTCAAGGTTGATCGAACTCAATGGTGTACAGTAGCTTTGGTCTTCACCAGCATCGGCGATGGCTTGGTTTTCGTCGAAAACGAAGATGCTCACGGTTGAGGTAGTTACAGCTCCTAAACACGCGCCGTTGTCGATGGTCCATTGGAAAATATTCTCTCCTACAGCGAGGTTCGAAACGGTTGTGATCGGGTCGTTCGCATCGGCAATGTCTCCTGCACCTGAAATCAAGGTCCATGTCCCTATTGCTGGGAATAGTGCATTGTTTCCTTCCAAAGTGGTGCTTTGGTTCGGTGTACACAATTCTTGATCCAATCCGGCATCCGCCGCAGGCTGTAATTCGTTGAATACGAATACGCTTACGGTGTCTGTGCGATCTTCAACAGCCAAACATTCACCATTGTAAATGGTCCATACAAAGATGTTTTCTCCGATGGTGAGGTTGGTTACTTCAGTATTTGGATCGTTTGCGTTTGTTATCTGTCCCGAACCGCTGATCAATGTCCATGTCCCAATTGCAGGTGTGTTAACCCCTTGCGCATCGAGTTCTGTTGTCTCTGTTGGAGAACAAAGTTCTTGGTCTGCGCCAGCGTTTGCGGGCAAATTGGTGCTGTCATAAACCACGATCGATACAACATCTTGCTGAACGCCGCAGGTTGAATAGTCAAGGGTCCATTGGAAGATGTTCTCTCCAATTGACAGTCCTTCAATAGCGGTTGTTGGACTGGCAGGGTCAATGATGTTACCTGTTCCTGAGATCAATGTCCACAAACCGGTTCCAGGGTCTTCAGCTGGATCAGCCGCCATGAATGTATCTGTTGACGGTGTGCATAAGATTTGATTCACCCCAGCATTTGCTTGAGCGGCACCTCCGTCGAATACGAAAATGCTTACAAGGTCTGATGTTGAGCTGTTTCCGCACGGACCATTCGACAAGGTCCACTGAAAGATGTTCTCTCCAACAGCAAGGTTGATGACCGATGAGGTCGCGCTGTTCGGGTTCACTATGTCTCCTTGTCCTGAAACGATGGTCCACACCCCTGTTGCTGGGAATATCGGTGAGTTGGCGGCCATGGTTGTCGAAAGCTGCGGGGTACACAAGTTTTGATCAACACCTGCGTTGGCATTCGGTGAGTTGTTAGAGAATACGGTAATCACAACGTCGTCGGTAGATACTCCACCGCAGCTTCCGTTGTTTATGCTCCATCTAAATACGTTCACACCAACAGCCAAACCGTTGATTGTGGTGGTCGGGTTGTTTGGTGAAATGATGTTACCCGCACCCGAAATCAATGTCCATGTGCCTATTGCAGGTGCAACGGCGCTATTTGCCGCCATCACGGTATTGCTGATAGGCAGACACAGTGATTGATCCGGTCCTGCATCCGCCGGTGAGGCGCCTGAGTCGAGCACGTTGATGGTCACGGTATCGAATGTGGTAGCAGGTGAGCACGGACCGTTGGTGATGGTCCATTGCAAGACAACTGTTCCTACGG
>JANRAA010000267.1 GCA_030728235.1 Flavobacteriales bacterium | reverse complement strand
GGCACGGACCTTAAAAATATAGTCGTCGTAATCCAAGCGTGAGTAGGTAGCGAAGTTTACATCCGTGAGTGGTTCCCAATCATTCTCTAACCCTTCGAGCATAAATTGGTACTGCATGCGCTCGGGCTGACTCATTGAAAGGGCATCGAAGAAAAATGTGAAATGGTTGTCGGTATGTGGCACTGCCAAATCGGTTGGCCAGATGCCGTAACTTGATAGTTTAACACCGTATTTATCCCACTTTGGTTTTTCGAGGTTGATGCGCACTTGGGTGAAGGCAATTTTCGGACTAGCGTGCACGCGGCGTTGGGAGAAGGCTTTGAGATCTAGACATCCCAGCGCTTCGCTGGTGCCGAACCACAGGAGGTTGTTGGCAACGAGCACTGCATTTTGATTCGTTTCTAGGTAAAGCAATCCATCGTGTCGGCCCAGGCGGCGCCATTCAGGATGTGCATATCCGCTGCTATGAAAAAGTCCGTCGTTGGTGCCAATCCACACTTCTCCGCTTTCAAGGTGAGAGATAAAATTGATGTGATTGGCTCCAAATCCACCTTGAACTGGCAGGGGTTCAACAACTGAGTTGACAATGCGACAAAGTCCGCTTTCGGTGCCTACCCAAATGGCATTGTCGGGCCCGCTAGCGATGCAAAAAACGGAGTTGTCGGGCAAGCCATCTGACTCAAAAAAGCGGGTTACTTGATTGCCATCGTATTGAACGACGCCTTCATTGGTGGCTAGCCACATGGCGTTGGCTTTATCGCGCAGTATGCCGCGGATTTTAATGCCGGGCACAGCATCAACTTGGATGAATACATCTTCTCCGGTCGGTTTGTAGCACAGGCCTTTACCGGTGCCGCACCACAGCGTGCCGTTTTGATCTTCAGCGAGCGCATATACTTGTCGGCCAGGGAAGCCCGTGCTCGCATCGTGTGAAATGAAGCGATCACCTGTACGTTGCATCAAGCCGCCTGAAGTTCCAAACCACAGGTCTTCATCACTAGTCTGCAAGCTGCACCACACGCGGGTATTCGAAAGTCCATCTTCTGTTGTGAACTGCCTCCACGTATCGCCTATTTTCTGCGATATTCCGTTGTCGTACGTGCCAAACCAGAGGGTAGAATCGTCGGTTTGCAGTATCGACATCACCGTGTTTCCAGCCAGTCCGTTTTCAGCTTTGTAATACCGAAACGCATCACCACAATACTTGCGGATTCCACCGCCGTTGGTACCGATCCAGAGATTGTTTTCACGATCGAGGAGCAGGGCGCGGATGTCGAGCGGACTCAGCCCCTGTGCTTCACCGAAATATTCGACATCGCCATTGGGTTGCAGACGGGCCAGTCCATCGCGCGACTTCACCCAATACGTTCCGTCGGCACCTGATATGATACCTGTAATGTTGTTGGCGATTGATTCACCCTTGGTGAGCGGTTGTTGCTTGAATTGATCATTTTTGAAGGTGTAGTGAAGCAAACCATTGCCTACGGTTGCGATAAAAAGGCCGTCACCTGCTGGAGTGCAATCCATTACAGACGCGGCGATTTCATTTTCATCGACCAGGGTAGTCAGCTTTTCACCATTCCAAGCGAAGATGGCTTGTTTGGTGGTGATGATGAGATCGTTGTTTAAATAGAAAATCCTTTTAACGTGTGTTGAACCAAGGTTTTCATCGAAAGGGAAAGGAGAGAAAACACCGTTTTCATATAACAGCAGACCTTGTTCGGTTGCGATCCATAGCTCATCCTTGCCGCCGGCAAGAAAGTCATTGACCTGGACATTGCTTCGATCAGCGGGGAATGGAAAAGCTTGGAACGAGTGGCCGTTGAAAACCGTGATGCCCCCTAAACTTCCGAAAACCATGGCGCTATCGCCTATTTCCGTGATTGCGTTCACTTGGTTGTTGATGAGACCGTCTTGCTTTGCAAAGTTTTCGAAACTTCGTCCGTCAAAACGGCTCACCCCTCCAAGAGTGCCGATCCAAAGGTATCCCAAGTGGTCTTGATGGATGCATCGCACCTGCGATTGTGCCAATCCATCGGCTGTTGACCACGCTAGAAACGGGTATTGTTGTCCGACAGAAATCGAGGCAACAAGCACAGAAAAAGCGAAAAGGAGCAGTTTCATATATCGCTAATTCGTTCCATAAACTGCGACATTTTGCGTCTTGAAATGGGCAGTTCAGCGCCATTGCTCATGATCGCGATATTGCCTTCAGAACGGTTGTATTCTTTCAGGTGATGAGCGATGTTTATAATGTGCGATTTATGAATTCTGAAGAACATGCCCTTGTTGAGTTTTTCTTCGAACGTTTTGATTGTTTTGCTGCTTACGTACTTTCTATTTTCGGTAAGATATAGGACCGTGTAGCTATCGTGTGCGTCGAGGTGGATGATTTCATTGTTTTGGACGAATGCCAGACCGTCGCGTGTTGGGATGGCAATTTTCTCCGTGGTGTTTGTCAGCGCTATGTTTTCGAGAATCTTTGTTAGTCGATCGTCTGAGATTGGCGACTGGCGATGGTTTTCGAGCAACTGTGAAACCCTGTTTACAGCACCTTGAAGCTCATCGATGTTGATGGGTTTTTCGAGGTAGTCGATAGCTTTTTCTTTGAAAGCTTTGAGGGCATACTCGTTGTGGGCGGTTGTAAACACCACTTGAAACGTGCGTTCTTCGATGGTTTTTAGCCAAGCGAAACCATCTTCCCCGGGCATCATGATATCGAGAAATACCAAGTCGGGATCGAGTTCATCGACCAGCTCTCTTGCCTGTTTGGCGTTTGCGGCAGTGCCAATCACTGCGACATCCGGACAGAAATCAGCAATTAGCATGGCTAAGTTTTCTCTTGCCAACTCTTCATCGTCTACAATTAGCGCATGTATTTTCTTACTCACGAGTCCGTTTTAAAGGGAAGGTAAATATATTGAATTGACCTATTGCCCCTCAGATAACGAACGGTAGAATTTAGCCAACCAACAGTGTTGGATGCGTCACAAGTGAATCAATCAAAGTCGTTTTACGGCGGCTAGGAAATCAGCAAGACGAGCGCGGGCGATGGGTACGCGAGATGAATCAGACATGATGGCTTCACCGCCATCGGCGTGGACGTATTCAGAGAGTTCGAGCAGATTGATCATGAAAGATTTGTGCACCCTGCAGAATATCCGCGGCTCGAGTAAGTCTTCAAACACCTTAAGGTTTTTGGTGTCTGTGTATCTGCTGCCATCTTTGAAAAAGAGGTGCGTACACGTCCCATCCGCCTCGAGGCGAATGATATCGCTGCAATTGACAATTTTGAACCCTTTCGCATGATAAAGCGTCAGCTTCGCTGGATGGCTATTCGATTTCATGTTGTGCGTCAGTTCGCGCAGGCTGGCATTGTAGTCGCTGCGACTATCGGCATTTTCATCGAGTGTTTTTTGGTAGACAGAGAGTTTATCTGCCGCTGCCATCAAGTCATCGATGTCGATAGGCTTCAGGATATAGTGAACCGCATTGGCATTGAAAGCGCGCACAGCATAGTCTTTGAAGGCCGTGACAAACACTACTTGAAAATTTAGGTCTTTTGATTTTTCGAGCACTTCGAATCCCTCTTCACCGCTCGGCATGCGGATATCGAGGAAAACTACATCAGGGTTTATGTTCGTGATTTGCGATAGTGCCTCATTTACGCCACTGGCTTGTCCGACGATATTGATGTCGGGGCAGAATTCCTCGATCAGCATGCGCAGATTTTCTCTGGCGTGCATTTCGTCATCAACAAGGAGGGCTCGTAGCGGATTCATAGTGATTGGAAAGATAGCAGTTTTGTTAAGATGAAACCATTTCGCATAGTTCCCGTAATAAGGAGACCCATACCATAAATCTAACTAATTATGATGGATCTTTTTGGCTTTCTGAACAAGCTGTCTGTTCAGCTAACCGCAGATCAGACACACCTGGAAATTGATTATCGCCCTATGAATGGATCGGCATTGTACGACATTTGTGATTTGAATGGGCGCATCATTAAAACAGGAAAATTCAAAGGAAAGACGATGCGCATTGCCGTCAACGATTTGTTGTCGTCGGCGTACGTGTTCCTCATTCTCGATGGTGATCAAATACGGAGCAAGCGCTTCACGATAGATCGTTAGCCCACGTTTTCAGAAAATTCTGTCCCCACACTGGCGATTCAATGTGAGCCATGTGTCCACATTCAGGAGCAATCATTAGCATTTTGTATCCGATTTCTTCATGTTCTTGAAGCATCTCGCTCAAGATTAACCGCGGATCATCTGATCCCGTGAACAAGCTCACCCTGTTTCGGTATTTTTTCGCCGTTTCAACGTGGTTTTTTCGATCCTTCATGCCAGCTAACGCAGAGGCGATTGTTTCCGCGTGCATTTCTGCGGCATGCGCGATTAGTTTCTCAACATCGGCGTCGTGCAACATCCGCCGATGAGGCGCGAAGAGTCCTGAAATCATTCCACGGATGTACAATTTTTTATTTTCCAAGACTGCAGAAATAGCACGATTTCGAATCGCTATACGTACTGCTGAGTCGTTGATTGGTGTTGATTGAAACAAGGCTAAATCGGCGACCTGTTCGGGATGTTGGGCGAGCATTTCCATTGCAATGTACCCACCCATGGAATGACCCACGATATGGAAATTATCGACCTTCAAATCGGCCATCAACTTCATCAGCTCGTTCACAGCAAACGGCATCGAAAGCAGTGATTTATCCCACGGAGAGCTTCCGTGACCGGGCAAATCAGGTACGATTACATCACGGCCTTTGAGCGCAGGTAGCAGCGGCATCCACATGGAATTGTTTTCCATGAAACCGTGTAAAAGGAGGATTGGCGTGCCGGAGCCTTGTTGACGGAAGAAATGCAGCATTTACGGACAAGCGTTACCGAAACCACTCATGAACAATAATAGATCTTCAGTTCCTGTTGAGCCATTGTTATTTAGATCAGCGACACATTGACCTTGGCAGTTGAAGTTTCCGAGAAGGACAAGGAAATCTTGGACATCTGTTGTCCCATCGTTATTGAAATCGGTCGGACAGAAACAAAATGCCGGAGCATTAAAAAGGCTTGAGCTTGAGAGAGAGCAGGCGTTATCGGCACTAAAGCTAATATCCACATCCACAGGCAAACCGGTAGAGTTCAAGTTCGAGAGCGTCACCACTTGCGGGCTTCCTGTAATGGGAAATGATTGTCCGTTGATTACCAGCGAACCCGACCCTGGCGCATTAGAATAGAACACCAGCAATTCTTGTGAGAACAGATTTGAGGATGGCGCGCATGAGCTTTGTGTACCTGCAAAGACTTGTGAAATGTCGCACGGCGGAGTAGATCCAGACCAGAAGGCCGCACCATAATTGCCGGTTAGTCCGTTAAACGTATAAGGAGCAATGCCACTTACGAACGTACCGGCAGACCATACGCCAGCTGCTGCGGCTACTGTTTCACCTGCTTGACCGCTAGATCCCCATGCGACATAGTCGCGCACATCGTTACTGTTATTGGAATTTCCACCTGAACGCACCAACGTCAAGTTTCCATTGCTGATTGTAGGGTTCCAGGCATTCCATTGCAACGTCACAGACGTTCCTGGAGGCATGTTGAGTGCGCCACTAACGAGTGATAGCGAAGACAACAAAGCGCAGCTTCCATTCGAGCAAAGTTGGAAGGAGCCTACAGGTTGGGTGCAGGAACCGAGATTGGAGATAGTAATTTGTTTTAGTGCGTCGTTCACGCCCGTTATTCTAAAATCGGAGCAGCAGGCGATAGGAGCTGTGAAGAGGTTATTTTGAGTGATTGAACAATCGGAAGCCGCCGAGAAAAAAGCAGTGACGTTAACAGGCAGTCCGTTTGCTGGAAGGTTATTCAGCGAAATTGTTTGCGGGCTGCTGGAGATAACAAACAGCGACCCATTCACACTGATGAGTCCTGTTGCTGGAGGGGCTTCAAACTCAAGGATTAGTTGCTGCGAGTATGTGTTTGTCGCTGGGTTGCAAGCGGATTGCGTTCCAGGAGTGATCGACACCATATTGCAACCACCGACGGTCCATCCTATATCTGTAAATATACCCGTAACAATAGGTCCGGTGTTGTGGTTTGCTTCAGCTGAGCCTATAAAAGGCGTCATTAGAGAGTTCACATTTCCTGCCGGGTATGTACCCTCATTGAGGTGAGAATAGCTTGAGCCGCCAGCCCAAGATGTAGGTGCGTAGATACGAGGGCGAATTCCGCCATTTTCGGCCATGCCTTCAGGGCCGTTCCAGTACAAATTGTTTGAAGTAAGGGCAGACCCCAACGTTGTTGTCCCGCTGGTTAGAGACGTCAGGTCAGTCCCATTCAATTGTTCCACGAACAAGTCGTAAACGATCGGATCGCCTGAAAGACCTAAAAACCCCGTAGCACCTGTCATATTAGCACTACCTAGAAAACCCAGTCCGTGCCCCAATTCATGCAGCACCACCGTCACAAAATCATATTGACCGCTTGGAGTATTACCATCGGTACCGAAGTACCAGTTGAAAGAAGAGTTGAAGGTACAAGCGATATCGACAGAGGTAATGTTTAGGTCTTGTCCGCGCAGTTTATTCGCCAGAGCCGACGGGTAAAACGTATTTGGCAGCGGGGCGTTTGTAAAGTTTCGGTAGAATCCTTCCGCGCTAGCGAACCCAAGGGTTGATCCCCCGATGTTAGCCCAGGTAGCGTTGATGATGATAGGCACACCAGAAGTGAGAGTTGAAGCCCAGATATCGACAGCGTATTGAAAAGCAGTTTGGGCGTTCGTTGGGAATCCCGAGTAGTTCACAGAGATGACCACATCACGTTCAGCGAAAGGCGTATAATTCGCTGGAGGCGGCACGAAGGTGAACTCATCAATGCCTGAAGCTTGCAGACCATTGGCGCATGCTGTGTGATCGTGCGAAAACTTTTGGAGACCGCAGATAATCTGTGCATTTGAGGACAAAGTCGTCAGCATCACAACGAAAACAAAGAGAGGTAGAGATCGTAATATCATGGTTAAAAGAAAACAATGTACGAACAAAAATTAAAGTTTGTGTATAAACCATTGATACTCATTACCAAAGTAGCGCGCTAAATTTCATGGAAATACCATAAATTTGAGCCATGTCATATTTCGCTACAAATTTAAAATTCCTCAGGTCGAAGAAGAAGCTGACCCAGGCCCAGTTGGCAGAGGCATTGGGTTTGAATCGGCCGGTTATAGGTGCCTATGAAGAGAGTCGGTCGGAGCCCAAGATTTCGACCTTGTTGCAGATGGCGGGTTATTTCAACATCAGTTTGGATGCTTTTCTAGGATCGAATTTGATGGAGAAAGGGGAGCGTACAGCTTCGGGGTTACAGGTATTGCCGATCACCGTTGATCGGGATAGTGGGGAAGAGAAGATTACCTTGGTGCCTGTGAAGGCGGTTGCCGGTTATAACACCTCATTTGGTGATTTGGAGTTTATAGGATCGTTGCCACATTTTGATTTACCGATAAAAGAGTTGTCGCGTAATCATACTTACAGGATGTTTCAGGTAGAGGGGGATAGCATGTTGCCTGTATTGCCTGGCAGTTATGTATTGGGTTCGTTTGAATCGGATCATCGGATGGTAGGGGGCGGTAATTTGTATGTCGTAGTTACAACAGAGGGGGTAGTTTTTAAGCGAGTGGAGAGTGGGTTTGAGAAGGGGGTTTATAGGTTGATATCAGAGAATCCGCAGTTTGCGCCGTATGAGGTAGGGGTTGGGGAAGTGAAGGAGTTTTGGAGGGTGCGGGGGTATTTTGGGTTTGAGTTTCCGGGGGGGTGGGGGTATAGGCAGTTGGAGGAGATTCTATCAATTCTTCGAAGCAAATAATTCAGATTATCCGCAATACTGCCCACCGAGAAAACACATCCGCAAAGTTTTACTGTACATCTATAAAACGGTTGTCGAGACAAAGGTTTGAGGTTATATGTTTACAAGAACATAAACTAAAACCATGTGTAAAATGTCTAATCATTTGGCGGAATTTGACCGGATATTCCCAGACAATGACGCCGTCATTCAGTACCTTAAAAAAGTCCGAGAGAAACAGGGTCTTTCCTGTCGGCATTGTGGCTGTGATTCCCATAATTGGCTTGAGAAAAAGAAAATGTGGCAATGTCGATCGTGCCGCAAAAGAATGTCGGTAAAAGTTGGGACATGCATGGAGAACAGCAAGAAGCCAGAGAGAGATTGGTTTCTCGTGGTTTATTTAGTTACTATAACGAAACAATCATTTTCTGCAATTTCGATTCAAAGCATTCTCGGTTATTCCAGGTATGAAACAGTTTGGTATATGCTTCAGAGAATTCGAAAGTCTATGAGCATAGAGAACCAAAGACAATTTTCGATTTATGAAAACGACGAGTGTTCGACTATAAAACAAGAGTTTGAAATTCGCAATGACAAAGAGGTTTTCCTAAGTTCAAATCGGGATATATCGCTTCTATATCGAAGAACAAAAGGGCCATCTAGCAATCATAGAAAGATTTTGATCGCCACGCATCCACAACAGATCCGAATAGATCAAGCAGTCTCAGATGAATCTATGGAGAATAGGTATCGCTATCGATCAGTAAAATCTAACCAACATCTGGCCTTGCTTTCGATTCTAGAGAGTATTAAAATGAGTGAAGGAAAAATTAAATGGATTGAAAACGTGTTTTTCAATCTGAAATGCAAGCTGGAAGGGATTCATCACCTAGTAATGCCTTACTATTTGCAGTTGTATATAGATGAATTCACATTTCGATTTAATCTTCGCCAACATCCAAAAATCTTTGAAAGGTCCATTGAGCTGTTATTTGGAATCCGAAGGCAGCTTTGCGGATAATCTAAAGGAGGAGCGCTCAGCCTTCTTTGGCGACCACTTCCTCTACCTCCTCTATATGCGACTTCAACAAATTCTCAATCCCCCCCTTCAATGTCTGCATCGAACTCGGACAACCACTGCACGCGCCACGCATCGTTACATAAACCTTCCCAGCATTGAACGCCACAAAGTCTATAGCGCCGCCATCCTGCTCTACAGCAGGCCTCACAAACTCATCCAACAAAAACCGAATCTGATCGTCAAACTCCGATGGTATAATCTCAACCTCAGTTGCCGCTTCTTTTGATGTCACAACTCCCAACTCCTCATTTGTCGCAGGCTTGTCCAATCCCTCAGGAATGTACGCGACTGCCACCTCGTTCTCCATCAGCCAATCACGAATGTATTCCCGCAGTTGCATCACGATCATGTCCCAATCTAAACTGTCATCCTTAACAACCGAAACATAATTGCCACTGATAAACACACTTTTCACAAACGGAAAGTGAAACAACTCCTCAGCCAATGGTGATGCTCCTTTCGCCTGTATAGCCGTCTGAAACTCAACCTGCTGACCACCCAAAATCAACGCGCGATCGGCAACAAACTTCATTACTGAGGGGTTTGGGGTCATCTCCGCATATACGGAGGTGGGGAATTTTTTCTTTTCTGCTGTCATGATGCAAAGATACGCACATTCATTCTCTCTCAACAGTTTCAAACCTCAATCTCGACTTGATTGCTCTTTTCACATTTCGTTACATTACATTTGTCTTTCATGCTCTACTCTATGCGTATATTATTCGCTCTTGTGTTCTTGATGGTAGCAAATAAAAGCTTCTCTCAGGTTACCTTCCCCCTAAATGGCACGAAGGAAAAGAACTTAACGACTTATCTTTTTATCAATGCTACCATTCATGTGTCGGCTGATGTGGTTATTGAAAACGGACAACTCGCAGTGCACAATGATGTTATCACCGAAGTCGGTAAGTCTGTGAAGGTGCCCGCAAACGTGGTTACCATCGACCTGAATGGATATCACATCTACCCTTCTCTAATCGACTTGGATAGTGATCTCGGTATGCCTGAAAGTCAACAGAAAAGAAATGAACGTGGACCCCAATTCGTATCCTCGAAAAAGGGTGCATTTGGTTGGAATGAAGCGGTAAGACCTGAAGTACGAGCGGCTGAACTTTTTGTGGTAAACGAGGAAAAAAATTCTGCCCTCAAAGCAGCAGGCGTCGGAACTGTGCTTACTCATGTGCACGATGGAATCGCTCGTGGAACGGCCGCTCTTGTCACAACCAATAGCAATCAGAATAAAGCGCTACTCAAAGTTGATGTTGCTTCGTGGTTGTCTTTCAGAAAGGGAAGCTCTACGCAAGATTATCCCGGGTCGCTTATGGGGTGCATAGCGCTGATAAGGCAGACATATCTCGACGGACAATGGTACGCAAATGGAGGTCATAAGGAGGAAAGAAACCTTAGCCTAGAAGCTTGGAACGGTCAAAGAAATGTGCCTGTTTTTTTTGAAACCAGAGATCGATTGGATGTCCTCAGAGCCGACAAAATAGGCGATGAATTCAATGAACAATACATCTTCGTGGGGTCTGGAGATGAATACATGAGAATTGATGAAATCAAAGGCACAAATGGGAAATTTATCATCCCGCTCAATTTTCCAGCGGCTCAAGATGTCGCCGATCCATACCTGGCTCGTCTGGTGAGCTTGAGCGAACTGAAACATTGGGAACTCGCCCCTTCGAACCCTGCTCGATTGTTTAACGCGGGAGTGCCTTTTGCTCTCACTAGCAAAGGATTGAAATCACCAGGAGACCTCATGGCGGCTGTGCGACAAGCAATTGAAGCCGGATTGCCCGCGAATGAAGCCCTCCGTGCATTGACCGAAACCCCAGCGATGATGATTGGCGCTGCGGATCTAATCGGTAAACTGGGCGCAGGAATGCAAGGGAATTTCCTCATCACGGATGGTGAATTGTTTGAAGAAAAAACGAAATTATTCGAACATTGGGTCCAAGGCGAAAGATCTGTGTTGATCGACATGAATATTCCCGACTTAACAGGGAAATATGATGTCGTTCTCGATAATAGAAACTTCTCAATGGAGGTGGAAGGCTCGCCCAACGCCATCAAGGGGTCTCTCCTAATTTTGAAGAACAGAACCGATAGCACAGGGGCTGCAGTAACTGACTCGCTATCTGTTCCCGTTAAATTGATGCAGGATGGTGATCTGATTACAGGTCAATTCGGTCCTGTAGATGATGTTTTTCCAGGAATTTGGCGCTTTAGCGGGAATACCAGCGGTGAGAAATGGATGGGTGTTGGTGAAAAACAAGATGGCTCTGCTTTCGACTTTTCATGCTCTCCAACAGGAAAAAAAGAAAGGAAGAAGACGGAAGATAAAGCAGCAGAGCAGCTTTCCGCAGGAGATGTAACATATCCTTTCATTGCGTACGGGTGGACAGAAAAGCCAGAAATGGAAAGTGTGTGGTATAAGAACGCTACGATATGGACCTGTGAAGCAGATGGGAAAATTGAAAACGGTCAAATGATCGTCCACAACGGAAAAATCGCTGCGGTTGGTAAAGACCTCGATCCAGCTAGTGTGTTTGGGAAGAAAGTTCCAAATCTGGCGGTGTTCGATGCGACTGGTATGCACATATCACCTGGAATTATCGATGAACACTCGCACATCGCGATCTCTCGAGGGGTGAATGAATGGACACAAACAAGCAGCGCTGAGGTGTGCGTTGGGGATGTGGTTGACTCTGAAGATATTGACATCTATCGCCAACTTTCGGGAGGGGTAACGACTTCGCAGTTGTTACATGGCTCTGCTAACCCTATCGGTGGACAAAGTGGTATTATTAAATTGCGCTGGGGACTTAGTCCTGAAGAAATGCGCTTCGAAAATGCTGCGCCGTTCATAAAATTCGCTCTTGGCGAAAATGTAAAACAATCGAACAGCGGCGACTACAACACCATCCGCTTCCCGCAAACAAGAATGGGTGTTGAGCAGGTGTATTACGATATGTTCATTCAAGCACGCGAATATGGTGCCGCTTGGGACGCCTATGCGGCGGATGTGAAAGCCAAGAAAAAGAATTTGGTAGCCCCTCGCAAAGACATCGAAATGGAGGTGCTCCTAGAAATCCTTGAGAAAGAAAGATTCGTCACTTGCCATAGCTATCGACAAGATGAAATCAATATGCTGATGCACGTTGCTGATAGCATGGGTTTCAGATTGAATACGTTTACACACATCTTGGAAGGATACAAAGTAGCCGATAAAATGGCTGAACATGGGGCTGGAGCTTCAAGCTTTAGCGATTGGTGGGCTTATAAGTACGAAGTAAAAGATGCCATTCCATACAATGGTGCTATCCTCTGGGAACATGGCGTGACAACTGCATTCAATAGCGATGACGCGGAAATGGCTCGTCGTCTGAACCAAGAGGCTGCTAAAGCGGTGAAATATGGCGGTGTGCCTGAAGAAGAGGCGTTGAAGTTTGTTACCCTGAATCCTGCAATTCTGCTGCACATCGATGATAAGGTGGGTTCACTTAAAGCGGGTAAAGATGCAGATTTCGTAATCTGGAACGATAACCCTCTGAGCATCTATGCTGTGGCTCAAAAAACGTTTGTCGATGGCAGATGCTACTTCGATCGTGAAGCAGATAGCGCCATGAGAGGCACCATCCGCGCTGAACGCGCGCGCATTATTCAAAAAATGCTATCGGATAAAAGCGGTAGTAAGGATAAACCGAAAGAACGCATGAAACACCATTATCACTGCGATTCACAAACTGAGGAGATCAAATAATGAGACTATTTTTGACTTTCGCCTTTGGTCTCTTTTTGATGACGGCCACAGCACAACCAACACCAGCACCAAAACAACAAAACTCTATCTTAATTCTAGGTGGAACCGTTCACGTTGGAAACTCTGAGGTTATTGAGAATGCCGCCGTTGGATTTGTAAATGGGAAAATAACATTTGTCGGTAAACGTGATGCAATGAACACTGCTAGCTGGGGCGAGGTGATTGTTGCCGATGGTATGCACGTTTATCCTGGTTTCATAGCACCAAATTCTACGCTGGGATTAACGGAAATCGATGCGGTGAGAGCAACGCGTGATTTTTATGAGACGGGTACTTTCAAGCCCAACGTGAGAGCGGTAATTGCGTACAATACCGACAATGAGATAACACCAACGGTGAGGACAAATGGTGTATTGTTGGGACAAATAACACCTCGTGGAGGGGTTGTTAGCGGTACAAGCGGAATCGTACAGTTCGATGCATGGAACTGGGAAGATGCGGCTGTGGTGATGGCTGATGGCATTCATTTAAATTGGCCAGAAACCCACCACCGCCATTGGGCTGATGGCCGCGTCGAATTGAAAAAACAAAAGAACTACGATCAGCAACTGCGCGAAATTGAACGTTATTTCTCAGAGGCAAAGGCCTATAGCTCGAGCAAATCGGATGTGATTGATGTGAAATATGACGCAATGAAAGGGCTGTTTGATGGTAAACTGCGCCTGTATATCCACGCTACCGATATCCGTCAAATTACTGAAGCGGTGAATTTCAAAAACAGCATGGATATCGAACACTTGGTGATTGTAGGCGGTCAAGACGCTTACTTGGTGCCTGAATTACTAAAAACCAACAATGTTTCGGTCATGGTTGAACGGCTACATTCTTTGCCGCGCTTCGAAGACGAAGATGTAGATCTAACCTATAGATTGCCTAAACTGCTTCAAGATGCTGGTGTGCTCTTTTGTCTCGAAAACGAAGGCGACATGGAGGCCATGGGAACGCGAAATCTACCGTTTTACGCTGGTACGGCCATTGGTTATGGTTTGACTTATGAGCAAGCGGTGCAATCAATAACCCTCAATCCTGCGAAGATTCTGGGGGTCGAAGACCAAGTAGGGTCAATCGAAGTAGGCAAGCAGGCGACGTTGTTTATTTCTTCGGGAGACGCGTTAGATATGCGGACGAACGATGTAACACATGCGTTTATCGATGGTAGAAGAATTGATCTCGACAACCGCCAAAAGGAGTTATACCGCAAGTTTAGAAACAAGTGACGCAGACTTTTTAGGCCTGCGTCACGTCTGTCTTTAATCTATTTGGACGAATAGTTCACGGGGTGTAGTAACTCCGTATTTGAGCTTGAATGTCTTCGTTTTTCCAGCATCAATCTTCATTTCCCAAGTCACTCTGCCGGTCGATGGATCATGATGTCCGCCAGAAATGGTCTCTATCTCAACTTCAATCTGCTCGTTCAAGGCTACTGGCACTTGGTCGTCGATAATGATGTTGATTTTCTCTCTTTTGTTGTTTTTCACGATGTATTCGAACTCGCGAATGTCTGTCTTTGTGCCGGCAATGATCTGTTTCTTCTGATCAAACTTTCCTCTTTTGCGCACTACTTCGATGCGCTCGTCGATGCCAAGCGACAAATTCAAGGTGTCTGCTGTTTGATCAACAATAAGGTCTGTTTGTCCAACGTAGTTGTTGTCGAAGTAAACGTTCAATGATGCATTCATCAAATCCAACTCTTCCCAGTTGGTCAATCGTGCACTTAAAAAGGCAGTTTTGTCGAGTTTTGGTGTGCACAAGTACACGTAGTCGGCGTCTAAAGGAATTTCTTTGATGCGCACTGAGGTTTGACTGTTGTCGCCAGGAATGTCGTAACGTGAACTAACCTGATATCGGGTGTTGGTAGGGCCATATGAAATGGCGACTGGTGCAAATGCCGCTACTCGTTCTTCCATATCATCATATGAATATGCCAAGTCAGTAGTATATGAGTTTGTAGACTCTGCAAGTTTCATATTGGGCGCAAGTGCTTGAGGCACTGGATTGACTCCTACATACCACGGCTGCAATTGCGGCTTGGTGCGATTTTGAGCTGGCGAACCTGTTGCTACGGTTAGTTTAACAGACTTCCAGTCTTCACCAGAAGTTTGATACACAAATGCATTGCAAGCGAGCTTAAGTGGCTCAGACAATAATCCGACATATGCGTCGTAGGTTGGATACCACCCGGCGTTGTACGTCTGATAAGTGATGTTGAATTCACCGTTGATTTGCTTGTCTGCTTGCACGCGCACAACCACTTCTAACGTATTTTCAGTAACGGGATATCCGAGTTTGTTGATCTGCACATTGATGTCGTTGATCTGCTTTTGTAGAACAGCTACACGATCTTGAATTTCCAATCGCTGGGCGCGGATGTCGGCGTAACGTTCTCTTATAAAAGCGGCGGCCTCTCTGAGCTTCTCAACGCTTATTCCTTCGTCTTTATGAGTAAAAACTTGGTTCGACTGAAGCATAAATTCTTCTTTGTCGTAAATGGCCAACCAACCGTTTTCTCGGTCAATTTTCGCTTGCAATTCACTACGGCGAAGTACTAATTCGT
>JANRAA010000266.1 GCA_030728235.1 Flavobacteriales bacterium | reverse complement strand
GAACGAAAAAAACGAAAGAGATTGTAAATCTCTAACTGTCAGACATTAATATAAGAATGATCACCACACACCCTAAAACTGTTTTTAAGACGTTGATAAAGTAATTGCAAACTATTGCTCACAACTTGGTTATTTGTTAATCATGTGAGTACCTTTGCAAATCAATTTTTTCGGCAGATCGCATGATCAATCCACTCTTAGAAAGGCTAGAAAGAAGCGAAGGCAAGAAGCTTTACGGTTATCAACTTGATTCCATCGACACCATATTCGATAGATTCAGCAAAAACCCTGCGAACTACAATTTGCTTTTCCAATTGCCTACTGGTGGCGGTAAAACTGTCATTTTCGCCGAACTCGCCAAGCGCTTTATTCTCGAGACACACAAAAAGGTACTTATTCTCACCCACCGCATTGAGCTGCTAGCACAAACCAGCAGGATGCTCAACGACATCGGGGTGAACAATAAAATCATCAACAGCAAAATAAAAGATTTGCCTGATGAGCATGAACACCTGTGTTTTGTCGCGATGGTTGAGACACTCAACAACCGCTTGAGTGATGAGAAGATGGAGCTTGAAAACCTCGGATTGGTTATCATAGATGAGGCGCACTACAACTCATTCAGAAAGCTCTTCAAATTTTTTGAAGATCAAATTATTTTGGGTGTCACAGCAACACCGCTGAGCTCGAATATCAAGTTGCCACTTAAAGACAACTACCAAGAACTCATTGTAGGTGAATCTATTCAATCGCTGATAAGAAAGGGATTCTTGTCGCAAGGCAATACTTATAGTTATGATGTGAACCTTCGTTCGCTCAAAATCGGTATCAACGGTGATTATACGGTTAGCTCGTCAGAGCGTTTGTACGGCAATTTCTTTATGCAGGAGAAACTGCTCTATGCGTATGAAGAAAAAGCCAGAGGATCGAAAACGTTGATTTTCAACAACGGAATTGCAACCAGCAAACAGGTGTATGCGCTTTTCAAAGAGGCTGGTCATGAGATCATGCACCTCGACAACACCCACTCTGAAAAGGAACGCGCCGACATACTCGAGTGGTTTCACACGAAAAAAGACGCCATCCTCACTTCGGTGAGTATCCTCACCACTGGTTTCGATGAACCTGAGGTTTCAACTGTTATTCTTAACCGCGCCACCAAGTCGTTAACGCTCTACCACCAAATGATCGGTCGCGGCTCGCGTGTGCTCCCGAACAAAAAAGAATTCAACATTATCGACCTCGGAAACAACGCCCGTAGGTTCGGTTTGTGGGAGAATCATATCAACTGGCAAGACATATTCAGAAACCCGAATTCATTCATCGATGGATTATACTCGGATGAAGAAATAGAGAAAGAATTTGTCTACGACATGCCAGAAGAAGTCCGTGTGCGCTTCTTAAACTCAGTCATTGGTGAGTTCGATATCAAAGAAGAATACCACAACGTAATGAAGGCCGGCGGTAAAGCCCGTGATGTTATTCAACTGTCTATCAACGAACACACCCTCATGGTTGTTGAAAATGGTGAAGACTTGTTGGAAGCTCTTGAACTAATCAAACTTCTTGATAAAGACATCGAGTTCCGCATCAAACAGTACAGTTACTGCATTTCAAAAACCACTGAAAGCTACCTTACTTGGCTCCAAACCGAGTACCGCAGAAAGTTGGAATACGCAGTTCGTCAACATTACTTCTGATTCGTCTTTCACTTCTTAAACTCAGTCTACAATCCACCACTATTGGTCGAGTTGTTCAAAACTCTTGTCCTACTTTTTGCAATTTCTTGGCCGATGTCTGCTAATTTGGTCTAACCTGAAAGAGAAAAACCATGAAGATCAAGACTGCGAATATTTTCCAAGTTTTTGACGTCAATGCTCGTCCTGCCGATGTGTACGACTTGCTAATGACATCTGAAAAACACGGTGCCTTTACCCAGAAATCTGCTGAAATCAATCCGATTGAAGGCGGGTCTTTCGCATTTTGCAATCGCAACCACACTGGCTACTTTTTGAAGCTTGTGAAAAACAAGCAGATGGTTCTGGCATGGACGCATCGTAAGTTCCCACGCGGACATTTCTCTATAGTAGACATCACCCTTGAGCGCAATGAGAACGGGACAACCTGTGTAACACTAAATCACATCGGAGTGCCTGAAACTTGTGACGGATGGCTAACAGAAGCTTGGCGTAAGACGTATTGGGAACCAATGCAAACCTATGTCGCTGCGCCTGCTAAAGAAGCGCTCGAAATGGCGTAAACATATCTACTTGGTGCCAAATTCCCATCGCGCCAGCGGCGCGGATGAGAAAGCACCGAAAACGCCTTCTTCGAATAAAAACTGTCCGGCTATTCCTATCATAGCTGCGTTGTCTGTGCAATAAGAAAACGGCGGGATAAAAACGCTCGCACCTGTCTGCTCGCCCAGCTCAATGAAAGCTGCGCGCAAGGAACTATTGGCGCTCACACCTCCTGCCAAGGCGATTTGTTTGACTTTGGTCATCGCCATCGCTTCTCTGGTTTTATCGACCAAAATCTCAACAATTGTCGATTGAATGCTCGCGCAGATATCGTTCAAGTTCTCATCTGCAAAACTCGGATTCTGCTGCATCTCTTTCTGCAAGAAATACAAAACACCGGTCTTCAATCCGCTGAAGCTAAAACCCAACCCTTCAACTTTCGGCTTCGAAAACTGAAATCGCTTCGGGTTCCCATCCTTGGCATACTTATCAATCAAAGGACCTCCCGGATAAGGCAATCCAAGAAGTTTAGCTGTCTTGTCAAAAGCTTCGCCAGCAGCATCATCCAAAG
>JANRAA010000265.1:2579-2826 GCA_030728235.1 Flavobacteriales bacterium | reverse complement strand
ACGGCAGGTATTTTCGGATTGAGCTACCTCTTATTTCCCTACCTTTGGCGTGATTAAGAAATGAGTCTCATGCGACAATCTTGGTGGAAAGTACTCTGTGTACTTCTCTTGTTTTATACCCTTTTTGCCTCCTACCTAATTCCTTTGCACTCGGGACTGCTGCCGAATGAGAACAATCAACTTGAAGGCAATGAAGTGGTTGAAATCATTGGGTACAACACACATTTCACTGAAGCATCTCAAAATC
>JANRAA010000265.1:0-2569 GCA_030728235.1 Flavobacteriales bacterium | reverse complement strand
GCGAATGAGCGTCCGCTTCGATTTACCAGATACACTCTACAAAAAATCGATGAATCTGTTTGTGAACAATGAGAAAGACGGCACCATGTTTTTACAAGGAGCATTTTTCAAAAACTCAGCAGTTGTTGATACTTCTCGCATACAGCGAGGATGTGAAATCGATGTGAAAACTGAAAAGTCGAGTGCATTTGCCTTCCCTTTTCAACCAACAATCTTCGAAACGATTCGCAACTTGATGTTCCATGTCCCGATGTGGTTTACAATGTTCTTGATCATGTTGATCTCTGTAATTCACTCGGTAAGATATTTGGCCAACCCGATACGTGAATACGACATGCGAGCTGAGACCTCCGCTCGTGTTGGATTGCTGTTTGCCATACTTGGCTTGGTAACAGGCTCGATTTGGGCTCGATTTACCTGGGGTGCCTGGTGGGTTAGCGATCCGCAGTTAAACGGGGCATTTGTAACGTTCTTGATTTATGTCGGCTATTTGGTGCTGAGATCTGGCATCGCAGATGACATGAAACGCGCCCGTGTTTCTGCCGTCTTCAATATTTTCGCCTACGTCATTCTTTTTATATTGCTGATGATACTTCCGAAATTCACGGAGAGCCTTCATCCTGGCAAAGGCGGAAACCCTGGTTTTAACACCTACGATCTCAATAGCAGCCTGAGAGCTGTGTTCTACCCAGCGGTGTTGGGTTGGATCCTTTTGGGAGTTTGGATATACAAAATTCAATTGCGCAGGAACCGATTGCGCTCTAAACTGTATTATAATGAAAAGTAGTATTGTGATGGGTTTGACACTTTTGACGTCGACCTTTGCTTCAGCACAACAGACAACCTCTCCCCTCGAAGGAACTTTCTTTGGGTCAGGTAAGGTTTATGTCGTTGTAGCTGTATCATCTATCATATTGGCAGGAATATTCATCTACCTCGTTCGCATGGATCGTTCGATCGCCAAGCTGGAAGAGGAAATGAAGTCGAAATAATTCAATTATGAAAAAGACTCACATCGTTCTTATCATCGTTATCGCAGTGATCATTGGGACGTTCATCTCGATGTTCACAAGCACCAGCACTAGCGTGAACTTCAATGAAGCATTCGCTAATCCTGGCAAAGAGTTCAAAGTATCAGGTACGCTAAACACGGCTGAACCGGTTATTTATGATCCGCAGACAAACGCTGGTCTTACCATCTTTTATATGGTCGATAAAGCCGGTCAGACGAAAAAAGTTCATCTGAAAGAGGCAAAGCCAACCGGTTTAGAACAATCTGAATCGATCGACTTGTACGGAAAAGTTATTGATGGTGAGTTTTATGCCACCGATATGCTCATGAAATGTCCGTCGAAATACAACGAAAACAACCACGTAGTAGAAACTGCTGAGGCACTGTAAATGGAGAATATCACTTACGTAGGGGAATGGACGCTGGCATCGAATCTGGGCCAAGCGATGATTGCGATGGGATTTGTAGCTGCTTTACTTGGCTTTATCGGGTATCTAAAAGGCAGTTTGGGCGATGGTGATGCCGGATGGCTGAAGTTTGGCCGCCGTGCGTTTATTGTCCATGGGGTGCTCTTTTTCGCCGTTATCGCATTGATATTCGCCCTCATTGCCAATCACCGATATGAGTTTCAATACGTGTGGAAGCACCTGAACAATGCCATGCCGATGCGGTACATCTTCTCCTGTTTTTGGGGCGGACAAGAAGGTGGTTTTTTGCTTTGGATGTTTTGGCACATCGTTCTCGGATTCCTTCTAATTCGCAAAAAAGGAAAATGGGAAGGTCCGGTAATGACCATCTTTTCTGCTGTTCAAGCTTCTTTAGCTTGCATGCTGCTCGGTGTCTATTTTGGCGACTATCAGATTGGCTTGGACCCTTTTCAATTGTTGCGAAATGAGCCAGATAATATTGGTTTGCCATGGACAAAAAATGCTGACTATCTAACAGCTTTTAAGCAGTTTCAAGATGGTCGTGGTTTGAATCCACTGCTTCAAAACTATTGGATGACCATCCACCCTCCTACGCTTTTCCTTGGTTTCGCCAGCACACTTGTACCGTTCGCTTTTGCAATCGCTGGATTGTGGAAACGAGATTTTACGGGGTGGATAAAGCAAGCTTTGCCATGGACGTTCTTCGGTGTGATGATTCTTGGAACAGGAATCCTGATGGGCGGCGCCTGGGCATATGAAGCACTAAGTTTTGGTGGCTTCTGGGCATGGGACCCAGTAGAAAACTCATCACTAGTGCCGTGGATCGTACTCGTTGCGGGTGCTCACCTAATGCTAATCAACAACCGCAAACCTACGGCACTATTCAGCATGTTCTTGCTGCTTACCTTGTCGTTTGTATTGGTCGTTTACTCTACTTTCCTCACCAAGTCAGGAATACTCGGAGACAGCAGTGTTCACTCGTTTGTAGACAGTGGAATATTGCCTCAACTCTTGATCTACCTCCTTCTCTTCGTGGGAGTTATGAGTGCCATGTTCAATAAAAACATCAAGCAACGTTTCATGTATGCCGCGGCAAATTTGATATTGCTTGTTGTGGGTTGTTTTTGGG
>JANRAA010000264.1 GCA_030728235.1 Flavobacteriales bacterium | reverse complement strand
AGAGCAAAGCGCCCCCTCCGATGATCCAGCCACCATTCATTCCCTTAGTCATTCGGAATGGATTTTAGTAATGCATCGAACGACTGGGTCATTACTGAGTATTCGTTTTGTGATACTGAAACATCGCCGTACCATATGAACTCATAACTCAAAGTCACATCTTTAAATGCTTGTTGTTCGTTGCGGTTTTTTAGCTCGCGCAGATAGTCGTAATTCGTTTTTTCGCGTTTCACGGTGATCCATCCGGCATCCGCCATTTGGCGAATGATCATCAAATATTGAATGCGCACTGCCAATCGAAAATCACTTGAGGCAATCGCACGGGTCAGATAAATTGAAAGTTCATCTTGTTCAAAATGTTCGATGTCTTCATCTTTCAGTATTTCTCTCACTCTTGTCAATTCTTCAACAGCGATGTCTCGTGTCTTCATGAATTGAATGATAACAAGGACAATGATTATTGCCAGCACAGCAATTACAATTCCGAGGACAACATTTTTAATTCCGGCGGAGCCGCTAAAAGAGGTAGAATAGTTGATGTCTGGCTGAATTTCATCTTTCTCTTTTTTGGGCGTCTTTGTTTTTCCATAGTCGAGATTCTCGATGGATTTTTCCCAATCGGCCTTTTCGATCTTGGTTGCTGGTGCTTGTTCTTCAGCATCCCCCGACCTTTCCATTTGGCCGAACATGGGCGCAGTGCACAACACCAATATCACAATCAACAGCTCAACCCTCTTTCTCCAAGCCATATGCGCTTTTTTTAAGGGTTATTGCACTGATGCGCGCTTTGAGTTCTGTAGCTTGATTTATTTCAGTGTTGCTGAAGTATTGTAAAAAAGAAGTGTAGACAAATACAGGGAACAGGAGAGCTGCAGACGTGAACATCAAAAAGGCGTGGAGTGCATAGATGAGATCGTCGGCATACCCGAAGGAAGATGAAAACTGACTGCCGACAATATCGAAAATCAAATAGAACAGCGGCGCACTGAGGGCTCCCAAAGCGATTGTGACCATGAATACTTGCAAAAAGAACAAAGCGTAGGTTTTCATCGCTGTTCCAGCCAAAAGGGTTGACAATTGCGAAAGACTATTGAAAAGGCCTTGGCGCTCGAACGTGGCAGAGGCGAAGGCCAAAAGCACGATTGGCCATGTGATAAACAAGACAATGGCGTCACCGGTTGAGGGCAAAAAGAAGACCGATAGCAACAGCATACTTGTCAATAAAGCATTCAAGAAAATTAGTGTATTCGATTTCGCTTCCAAGCGGCTTGAGTAGTTCTTTTTAAAGACTTGAACAGTTTGATACAAAATGAATGTCGTTAGTCCTACAAACAAAGCGCCCAACAAAGGCATGTCGAAGAAGTTGAAAAAGTCATTCATTTCATCAAAAAACCAGAGGCCATTCAATAGGTTTATGAGTTCATTGGATCCGTAATAAGTATCGACGTCTATTGCTTCGATGTGATCTTTGAAGAAGTACAGAAACCCAACAACAGCGCATCCTGCCAACGCTGCGAATCCTAAAAACTTACCAGCCTGATCAAAAACCATTCTCCATGCTTCCGACATCATTTGACCGGTTTTTTTAATGGCGTTCAGTTCGATTTTCTCCTGCGGCGGAATGGCATTTTCTATTTCGTTGTCGGCTTTGTGCAAACCAGCCCGATGTCTTCTATAGGGGTAGATCACGAAATACCACAGCACAATCGCGAATGAAAGCACGATGATGGTTATTCGAACGATGTCGGGGGTGTCGGTATGTCTGGTGGCGTAACTTTCGATAAATGCGGCAATTACCAGAAACACGCTGACTCCAACCATCATGCGCATGCCCTGTCGGGCAGATAGAAGGAGTGCCTGACTGCGGGATAAGCTGCCTGGGAACACCAATCCACGTCCCAAAGTAAGTCCGGCTGCACCTGCCAAAACAATCATGCTCAGCTCGAGCGAACCGTGCAGCATAATGGCGAGAAAAGATTCTTTGAAGAGGTCGCGTTCGATAAAGAAATATAGAAAAGCGCCTACCATTATTGCGTTGCTGCCAACGATGAACATGGTACCGACTTCGAATAATAGTCCAGCCAAAAAACAGAGCACGCTGACGCGGATGTTGTTCCATCCTATCATGAAAAACATTTCGAGAGCTCCGCTATCCTTGTACACGGCCATGGGATCTCCTTTTTTGATGTTGGCCTCTGTCATGGCAACATACTGATCTCCCAAAATGGTTTTTACGAACTCAGGATTTTGATTGCTGCTGAACAACCCCAGGGCAACACCACCTGCGAAAATCAAAAATGCGAGGAGAAGAGATTTACGCGCTGCCCACATCGAGTCGGGAAGTTCTTCAACCCAAAAACGCTTGAAGGCACCATTTTCTCTACGGCGGTTTTTATATAGCTTGTGATAAATCTGTTGTGCCATGCCGTTCAGATAAATGCGCACTGAACGATTCGGGTAGTAGGTTCTTGAAAATGAAAGGTCGTCAGTAGATTCAATAAAGAGGCGGCTCATTTCTTCCGCGTTTTTCGAATCACTGCGAAGCACGTTTTCAAATCTGCCCCACTTTTCTTTGTTTTGCTTAATAAAATCAGTCTCGCGCATGCACTTCAGGCAGAATTTTTAGAGATTAGCTAAGATATAAAAACATGTCAAACTATAAATGAAAACCATCGAGCTACAAACGACGCAAAATGTCACCATTAATTATGAGTTAGCGCTCTTGCGTGACCGTATTCTAGCCTTTGTAATCGACGCGGTTCTTCTTGGTTTTTTGGTTTTTGTGGTTTTTCTCTTCTCGGGTTTGAGGGGTGAGGGAGTTGCGCTCATTTTCGTATATGTAGTCATGTTGCCGATAACTACCTTCGATAC
>JANRAA010000263.1 GCA_030728235.1 Flavobacteriales bacterium | reverse complement strand
TCGAACCCGTATTTTTCTTCGAGCTCGCGAATGGCTTTTGCACTGCGAACGCCGCTGCGGCAATGGACGATCACTTTTCGGTCTTTTTGGATTTTGTGCGCAAACTCAGACACCGATTTCAAAGGAATCAGCTCGCCTTCGATTTGGGCAATTGCGAATTCATAGGGTTCGCGGACGTCAATGAGTTGAAACGGTTCGCCACTCTCTTTCAATTGAGCGAGGGTATAGACGTCTATTTCTTTGATCGCTTTTTCTACTATCGCTTCTGCTGTGGTGTCGACACCGCAAAACTGCACGTAGTCAATCAATCCTGTTTGCGTCGGGTGCTCACCATTGAGCGGGTTCGACTTGTCTTTGTGAACTTTCAAGGTCCTTGTCTCAAAAGATGCTGCATCAAACAAAAACAACCGTCCGTTCAATGGTTCTCCAACTCCACTGATAACTTTAATGACTTCGTTGGCTTGCAGCGATCCCAATATCCCTGGCAACACGCCAATCACTCCGCCTTCTGCACAACTTGGCACCAATCCAGGGGGTGGCGGCGAAGGAAACAAATCTCTATAGTTCGGTCCGCGTGTGCCGTCAGCATTCAAATAGTTAAATACAGATGCTTGTCCCTCAAACCGATAAATAGATGCGTAAACATTCACTTTATCGAGCAAAACACACGCATCGTTCACCAAATATCGGGTCGCGAAATTATCGGTGCCGTCGGCAACCACGACGTAATCATTTATGATGTCGAGGGCGTTGTCTGATGTCAACTTGATGTTGTGCACCACGACGTTGATATACGGATTCAAGGCTTTTATGCGCTTGGCTGCCGATTCTGCTTTGGGCTGTCCGACATCGTCGATGGTGAACAAAACCTGGCGTTGTAGGTTCGAGTTGTCGACGACGTCAAAATCTACAATGCCAATGGTGCCCACACCTGCAGCAGCGAGGTACAGCAACACCGGGCTGCCAAGTCCGCCAGAACCGATGACGAGGACTTTGCTTTCCTTCAGTCGCTTTTGTCCTTCAATGTTGAATTCAGGAATGATAAGATGTCGCGAATAACGCTCCAATTCTTCTCTGCTAAATGTCGTTTGCGCCTTCATACCTTTTAGTTTGATCCGCCTGCGATGGCCGGAATGATCGAAATTACTGTATTGCTTTCAACAGCGGTGTTCTCTTTTTCAAGCTGCTGAATATCTTCGTCGCCGACGTATATTCTGACGAAAGATCGAATATCGCCTTTGTCGTCGAGAAGATGATGACGCAAGCCGTCGTGTTGTGAGATCAAATCTCCAATTACGTCTTTTACTGTCGATTTACTGCTTTCAAAATGTGCGCTATCATTGGTGAATTTGCGCAGGGGAGTGGGGATGATGAGCTTTGCCATAACGATTCGGATTTTTAAAGTTAGATTCTTCTTATTTCATTCGATGTGCCTGTCAGCACTGTTTCTCTTTCAAATTGATGTGCTTCGTTCAGCTGCCATGAGGTAACGTCTACAACATGTTCTGCATTCACTGATAGTATGACGTAGCTAAACCAGGGCATGGCTGCAACGCGGTCGTGCTCAGATGGAATGGCTGGGTGCAGCGGGTGCGAATGATATATCCCGAGCAAGGTGAGGTCATGCTCCAATGCGTACCTCTCGGCCTTCATGTAGTCGGCAGGTGATATTTGAAACCTCCTGCGTTGATCGCCTTCTTTGCTGTTCTCAACGGGAGTTACTTGCGTCACCAAGCGCACCTCGTCAACGTGACCAAAGAAGAAACCACAACATTCATTTGGAAAATCTTTCAATGCGTGATTACGCATGATGAGTTCGTTCTTGGGGTCAATGATCAATGTAGACATGTTACAGGTTTAGGTGTTTGAGTACTTCGCTATATTTCGATGCGTCGTCGGCGAAAATGGTCACAATGGTGCCTTCTTCTATTTCGTTTGCCAACTTCAACGCGCCTGCTAAATTTGCTGCCGATGAGGGAGATAGCAGCAATCCTTCATGCAAGGCGGCATCCACTATGGTTTGGTAGGCTTCTTCGGTTGTAATGGTTCGATTTTCATCTGCCACAGCATCATCGTAAATGCGCGGTACTTTGGCGGTTTCCAAATGTTTCCAGCCTTCCATTCCGTGCAATGCTGAATCGGGCTGCAAGCTAATAAGCTGAATGTCAGAGTTCAATTCACGCAATTTTCTCCCAGTTCCTGTAAAGGTCCCTGTTGTTCCCAAGCCCGAAATAAAGTGGGTGACTTGTTGGTAGGTCTGGCGCCATATTTCCTCGGCGGTACCGTCGTAGTGGGCTTTCCAATTGGCATCGTTGGCATATTGGTCGGCATAAAAATATTTGTGCGGCTGGGCGTCGCTCAGTTCCTTTGCAATGATTTGTGCTCCGTCGGTTGATTCAAACGGACTGGTAGGAACGACGTTAACACCCAGGTTTCTGAGTATCGTTTTGCGCTCTTTGCTGGCATTGTCTGGCAAGCAGAGGGTAACCGGAATTCCCGACACAGCAGCAAACACGGCATACGCAATGCCTGTGTTGCCACTGCTAGCATCCAACAATCCGCGATCTCGGGTAATTTCGCCATTGCGAATGGCATCGCGCATGATGTTATAAGCTGGCCTTGCTTTTACCGAACCTCCCAATTGCAACCATTCGAGTTTTGCATAAATAGCAACCTTCGGGTTTTTATTGAGATTTCGGATTTTATACAAGGGTGTATTGCCTACGTAGTGCTCCAATTCTATGAAGCGCTGCTGCATGGTTGATGTTGGAATTGTCAGGTTCATGGTTCGCGGCTATGAATATTCTTTTTCTTCCTGCACGCGGCAGGGATGTTAATTCAGGTCTTTCTTAAGCAAGTAGAAGTCGGTTTGTTCGTAGCC
>JANRAA010000262.1 GCA_030728235.1 Flavobacteriales bacterium | reverse complement strand
GACTCGTGCTGTGGATTTTTGTGAAATGGTGCCAAACAAATATCGCTAATATGCATGTAGCTTGGCAGTTGCTTGATATCTATCCATTCAATGTGTTCCGCTATGTTACGAAGGTCGTTACTTTGCATCCGCTGATCAAATCGCACCTTATCAGAATTATCCACAGGACCGATCATTAAAAGTGTCAACTCATATCCTTCTCTCGCAATTTCTGCAACAGCATCCATGGATTCAAAAATCCCCCTGCGCTCAGCAATGCCACCAAAATAAAGCAATGTAACTCCCAATCTTTTCTCGACCGTTGTATCTATCTCAAAGGCAGCAAATTGAGTGATATCTATAACATTAGGAAAGACGGTAATGCTGTTCTTATCTAAGAAGTCATACTTGTCGGCAAGTGTTTTCTTGAAGTCCTCAGACAAGACAACCAATTGATCGGCCATTCGCAAGTACGACTTCTCTTTTTCAGTCCAACAATGGGGTTTCGACAACTTACTCCTCCACCAACCTTTTGTCCAATTGTATGATTTAATGGCCTCTGGGTAGTTTTCATGCAGATCCAACACCATTCTAGCTTTGGATTGTGCCAAGACAATGGCATTTCGGGTAGCTTTAGACATATATAGATCATGAACATGGATAACATCCGGGTTCAAATCATGGATCCTTTTTAAGATCTGCCGCGTCCAAAATCGTTCGTAAATCGGCCAAGTATTCATAGTGAGATACATGAAGTCCTTTAGCTTTCGTCGAATTAACGAAGGATGCAAAGTCACCCCTGGGTCGAATTGCAATGTTCTTTTGGAATCGAATTGCAGACAAAGAACATGAACTTCATGCTCAGTCATTAGAATTCGTGCCTCCTTGGTCACACGAATATCATCTACAAAGGTATTGTCTACAACTATTAGAACTTTCATGAAGCCTCTAAATTATCCAAATCTATTCTGGCATCGAAAATAAAGCTATTTCAAAGCTTTCAACCAATTGTTTTGACTTATTGGATTATAAAACAAGTCTCCTTGCCCTCCCAAAAATGCCATCGGTTGATTCTACATAATTATTATGCAGGTACCTAATGTAACAGGGGTCGACATTTTCATTGGCCTTTTAGTACTTACCGTTTCTGAACAAATGCCGATGAAGAAGTTGACATCTTATGCATTTTTTTAGCTTCACTTTGAATCTAATTCAATTGCAACTCTCGCTGCGAATTCGATTCGCTGAATCGTCGTTTCACGAAATATTTGAGATTTTAAGCTAAAACCCTGCAGTCTCGGAGACTATCAAATGTGTTCAGATTCGTTGCTCATTTAAGTAGCTGAAGATTAGGCAAACTCCATTTATTGAATATTCAATTCTAATTATTGGCGATTTTCACATTTCACGACTTTCATCATTTCTAATGGTTCGCTGTCATTCTTTAAAATTTGAAGAAAATAAACCCCTGTTTCTAGGTGATCCATCTTTATTTGAGACTCTTTCCCCCCATTATAAACCACTTGTCCTATAGAATTGAATAAAATTATTCTTTCAAATTCTAGATTATTTTCAACGTTAATAAACAGAACATCATTCACAGGATTTGGGTAAATAAATACTTTATCCTTTGAGAACACTGCTTCATTATCGATTGACACCAAATTATTACACAAATCGAACACATCGTTATCGGTTAATTCCCTGTTCCAATAACGAAAATCATCCATAGCTCCCATAAAGTAATAAGCCGGCACACTTGTATTTGCATCTTTCCTACCTAAACTTCCCGAGTGCGATGTGTAACCTAACTGCCCCCCTGTGCCTTGATAAGAGCCATTATCATTTATACAGTCAATATAAATCTCCATATCCGTAGGGCCATTTACCACACCAACAACATGATACCAAATATTCGTATTCAATTGAGTCGTTCCAACTTTGGTTCTTCTATTCGAAGACGAAGTACTACCTCCTGCGTCACCATAATTAATTGCAAGATATCCTGCGGACGATAAATTCATCCAAACACCCGAATGATTATTTTGAGCAAAATCCGTAGTAAATAGAGTCGTGTTTTCCGGCTGTAAATCATCCAATTTCACCCAAAATGAAAAACTCACTGGCAATTCTGGTTTCAATTCAATTGCGTTTGGCAGGTCGATGTACTCATCTATACCATTAAAACTATATGCCCCATTCGGATTACCAAACCTATCAGCACTAAGACTAGCATTCACTATTCCATTGAACCCATTCCCGCTCATATCATCTGCATCAGATGAAAACGGATAGTATATCAATAAACTATCGGTTATTGATTGACCAAAAGACAATTGCATGACTATGGCAGACACAATGGTTAAGAGTGATTTCATGATACTCGACTTTAAAAACATTTTTATAGTTATTAAAAGTATTTATTTACCTTTAAACTAACAAGTAAAATCATACCCCAATAAAAACAAAAGTTCTTATTGAGTAGCCAAATCAAGTCAGAATTTAGAGAAATTTTCTTTAAAGTATAGCGCCCTGCCTTATAACGTTGTGAAATGATTCTCAGAAGTGAAATTAAGAGTATGTTATAATTATTTACTCTTTAGAATTGAACCAACCTAGTCAAACTATCTCCTAAAATAAAAGCCATCTGTTTTGTAACCTACTCAACTATCACCCTACTCCCCCCAAATCCGATCAGTCGATTGTCCGTGGCAGTTATTACACGTCCCAACAGTTATAGGGGTCGACATGTACTGTGTGCTTGTTGGACCTTCTACTGCAGGATACAAACCATTTCCAAAGTTGACATCTTCAGTAGTGTAGAAATTACCTTTTGAATCTACTTCAATTGTATGCACCAAATTGCCAGAACCATCAGGACCAGAATATAAACGTACTGTGCTATTT
>JANRAA010000261.1 GCA_030728235.1 Flavobacteriales bacterium | reverse complement strand
AATATGTGGTTACAGCCGGCTCCACAACGGGGTTTGAAGTGTTTTGTCCGCCCGAAGGGAAAAACCCGTTATCAACCCAAACGAAATCTACCGCTCCGCTGCCTTGCAACTGTGTTGATCCATTCGCACAAACAAACCCTTCTTCACCCGCCTCAACGAGAGGTAGTGGGTACAATGTCACCGTCATATCATCAGAAGCGTCGCATGTTCCATCGGTTACGTCAACCTGCAAAACCATGCTTACTGCAACAACCCCTGAATTCAATGCAGTGATGGTTGGCTGGGCTAAAGACGCATCGTTTAGACTATCGATAGGCGACCAGCTGTAGGTTAGCCCTGGCAATCCGGCAGTGCCAATTTCTATTGAGCTACCTGAGCACAAATCGAGATCTGGCCCTGCGTCTGCCACAGGTAATTCCAGCATGGTCAAATCAATGCATCCAGCAACTGCGGCTTGGCAGCCATTGCTATCGGTCAATCCGCTCAGGCAAACCAAAGAAGACACATCAACAGGGAAACTATACGGCGACGTGTTCACAACAACGTTCTGAGGTCCGCCATTCAATCCGTAATCCAACTGCCAATCGCCGTTTCCAGTGAGGTCTATCAGCACATCAACGGTAGTTCCTGCGCAAAACGACGAATCGCCAAAGGCAAAAGTCGCAGTCGGCAATTCTGTAACGTTAACAGTAGCTATAGCTCCAAAATCATTTCCAACGCACCCATTGGCATCAACCACCGACGACACAAACCAGTTTGTGCTATCTGAAACAGCGTACAGGAACGGGGTTGCAGGCGCATTGAAAGCAGTTACGCTGTCGGCTAAGCCATCGCCATCCAAATCTTGAGAGATCTCAACATCCCACCCTGCGGCACCTGTTAAGTCGAGCGTTAGGTCGAGGGTACTGCCTGCGCATAGTTGTCCGCCACCTGTCAAAACAACCGTCGGCAGTGGATTCACAACCACATCGGCGGCGCCAAACAAAGTACCAGAACACCCGTCGTTGCTAACAGATAACAATGTATATAACCCAGCAGCACCAACAGTCAATGTTTCTGGATTGTTAACGGTAGGGCCGACAACTGTTTCTGATGCAGGATCCCCATCTATAACATACGAGAATGTATATGGCCCAGAGCCTGTGAAGTCTATGGTCAAATCAGTTAATTCGCCCTCACAAATTGCAGCTGACCCAGAAATTGTGGCAGTAGGTGTTTCATAAATAATGAACGGCATGCCTTCAGACACCGAAACGAAGGAAGCGCCGAGATCAACAATTCCTGACCCATCGTTATCACCAGCAACAGCAGAAACATAATACTCTACACCGTACTCAAGGAATCCAGGGATTACGAGATCCGTTTGAATGTCCCACGAAGGAACATCGCTAATCGCATATACAAGTCCGAGTGTATTGTCGGCATTGCCATGAATAACATACGAAAGGACGTCATCTGCATCCAAAATTTCGTCGCCATTGGGCGAAACTGAAACGATATCGTTTTCGCAAAGCAACAATGGCGTAAGGTCGACTGTACCCGCATCGGTGAGAATTGGACACGTGAAAGGATCGATGGTGAAGCTAAACGGGAAGCAGTTCGCACCATCGTCAATGGTAACCGTAACAGAGCTTGCAGGGTCAAGTGGGTCGCTTAAGAAGAGAATCCCATTCGGATCGATCGACTGAGAGCCCGGAATAGAAACAGAATACGAGCCTGGATCGCCGCCGCTCAAGACAAAACTCATTTGATACGTGAGCGCGTTATTGGCACACAACGTATCTACGGGCGAAATTTGAACTCCGTTGTTCACTGAAACCTCCATGACGGTGGAAACCGTTGACGAACAGGTTTCTATTGAGGTGTTATCTTCTGTAAATACTGCGTAATAGTTCGATGTACTTGCAGGAGAAACTGTAATGACATCGCCGTTTTGAGCTCCAAAAATAGTGTTTGAAGTAATGGCTCCTGTTGCGGTTACCAGCGTTTCATAGGTAAAGTCTACAACACCGCTGCTTGAAGTAACATTTATCGGAAGGTCTACTTGCTCACCTTCGCAGATGTACTGATTGAAACCAAAAGTTACTTCAGGAAGTAAGACTGGATCTAGAAGAATATCGGCATTGTCGATTGCAGAGCAACCAATGCCACCATCCACGTAGTTCGTAATCGAAATGGTAGGGCCGCCAAGCACACAGTCGCTTACAGTGTAAACGCCACCTACTAAATCCGTTGCTACATCAATGTTCGTATAACTGGAGCCATTTAAGTCGAAACTCAAAGGACCAACTGGATTTGTAAACGTGATAGGAATATCGACACAAAGAGCATCCTCACAATAAGAAACAGAAGCAGGACCAGAGATGGTGCTTATTGCTCCTACGGTGATGTTAAATGTATCGGTCGACACTTCAGCTACATTGCAGTTGGTTGTTTGATCAACCGCCGAAAGCACAGTTAGTGACCAATCACTCGTTGGACAGACCTGGTAAACATCTCCATTTGAAAGCGTTTGAACAACTACACCTTCTGGAGTATTGAACGTAAATTCTACAGCCGAACCTGAAGTAATCACAAATGGAATGTCGAAACATTCACCATCGCAAATACTGGCATCTGGACTATTGAAATCGTAGAAAACTTGCGGATTCTCTGTCAAAAAAGCACAGGCACTTGCCGTCGAAACACACCCATTACCATCTTCCACTTCGGTGATGCAAATGTTCGCATCGCCAACCGGGTTTACTGTTAAAAGGTCACCATCTGAAAATTGGTTTGTATTAAGGTTTGCGGTATCATCCCAGGTTACAGTGAACGGGCCGACACCAGCGACATTAAACACCAAATCGTAGTATTCATCGGCGCAAATTGTTGCGTCTTGATCCAAAGAATAAACCGGCAAGTCGTTTACTGTAATCGTTGCTAATTCATTCACAGTAGCCACGCACCCTGTAGTAACGTCAGTAACCTCCGTAATGGTTATAACAGTGGTTGCTGCTGGCGTTGCAACCGTCCATTCATACGGTTCTGCCGAAAGACTGACAGGTGAAATTTCGGCAGCATAGTCGTGGATAAATGAATAATCACCGCCACCTGTAAAGTCTAAATCGAGCACAGCGGGGCTGCCTGCACAAACAGTAATGTCGGCGGCAAAAACAACCGTTGGTAGCGCATTCACATCAACATCAGTCGATATCACACTTGTGTTCGGACAAAAAGGTGCATTGGTGTATTGCACATTTATGATGCTGTAGGTGGTGTTGACAATTGGACTATCCGTTATAAAGTCTCCATCTGTTATCACAACAGGTGAGGCAGGAGAGGCCGAAGGATTGTATGTCAACTCAAACGACCCTGGCAGATCGAGATCCACCTCAATATCTACATCCTCACCAATGCAAATATCACCTGGTGAAAGGAACACCGCAGTAGGAATGTTACGAACAGTGACCGTAATCGAACTTGGAATTGAATACACACAAGCCGGAACGTTAGCATCGGTGATTGTTTCAAGCGTGTAGGTGGTAGTGGTGGTCGGACAAACCTGCCAAACGTCTAGGTCGACAACACTTGGAACCGGTTCCAGCAAGCCCGTTTCGGTATCACGCAATTGAACAGTAAACGGACCTATGCCCGATAATGCAAATGTTATATCCGCACAGTCGCCTTCGCAAATTGTAATGTCTCCAGATATGCTTCCCGATGGCGGAGGCACAGAATTGACCGTGAACTGGGCATTTCGCGTACATCCCGGTATAGTTGATTCGGTGACAGTTAGCGAATAAGTATCACCCGACAATCCTGTTAGGTCTTCCGTTGTTTCACCATTTGGAAGCCAGTCGAAACTCAAACCTCCAAAATCACCAGATACTGTGACATCTATCTCTCCATCGTTACCTGCACAAGATTCATCGGTTACCAAACCTGCGATATCGAAGAGCGCGGTGGCCACATTGATCGTGTCGCGGTAATTGCATGAAAGCGGAGCATTGACAGCCAAAACCTCAATTTGAATCGGTTCTTCGCACAAATGAGTGTATGATGAGCCCGTGAAAACTTGTCCGAAAAGTGGCCCCGACAGCGGGCGCCATTCAAAATCAGTATCTCCAAAGGCATCGAATGTCACATTCGTTCCATAGCACACAGTGGTATCAAGCGCGCTGACAGTCAGCGATGGATTCACAGTGAGGGTGATTTGAATTTGATCGGTATCGGCCACCGGACAAGCATCATCAGTTGCTGTAACGGTTACCAAGTTTGAACCAATCATCGATTCATCGGTCACTACCACAAACTCACCAACCGCTGGGTTTAAGCCAGAAACGTTAAACGTCCCCGAAGGGTAAAGAGTTAAAAAATCCGATGATAGCGCAATAGACCTGAAGATATTGCTGTTTTCAGCAGAAACAGAGAAAGAAAGCGTATCGCCTGCACAGGCCTCAGCTTCAACAAGGCTAATTTGAGTTGTGTAATCGCCAACAGACTCGATGCCCTGTGGGTCAAAAACCGTTGGGGTAACAACACAAATGCGTGCAATAACCGCCATGTTTTCGATCATCGAACCAATAAAAGTTGGACCGTCGAACATATCAATCTGAACAGAAATGTTGTACGACCCATACGACAGAGGGGTCGTGAAATTTATTTCGCCAGTTGCTGAGTCTATGGTTATTCCCGGTATCGGCTCATTGCATGGCGAGAACATTGGAGCGTTCACGCCCCCAGTGGTTTGCGGACAAACAAAGCTGTACTGCAGGGTGTACCCATTTGGGTTATCGACTGTGATTTGATGCGTGTAAGCATCTCCAAGGCACGAATAGGGCACTTGCATGCTTGTGACTTCAACAGACGAGTAACAGCCCAAAGTTGGATCGATGATGGCCGAGAAATAAGCGGTCGGGAGCATCGAATTGTCCATGTTTATGAAGTAATTCCAATCGCCCTGAAACCACTCCACCTCCCAAGAACAACCTGGGTTTAGCGTCACAACCGCAGAATATGTCAGTTGCTGAGTTCCTGGAATAAAGCCACCACTGCAGCTGCTGTTAACAAGTTCAGTTGGACATAAATCGGAAATTTCTACGGCCGAAACGAGAGGAATATTGAGCGAGAATGGCAGAGTGCAGCCGTCAGGAAAGAAAAATAAGTTTTCGAAATTCGGCTCAACTGTAGCACCAAAACAGTCTTTGTAGATTGTTAACGTGATTTGATATTGGTCACCGCCTAAGCATTCATAAGAAATGTTTCCTCCAAGAATGTGGTTCGCAGCAGATTGCAGACTAAATAATAGAAATAAACCTAACAGAACCCTTCTGAAAATCAACATCTAGTACTCCAAATTAGTTAGTTCAGCGCCAGTATCAGCGACATTGCTCCCAAATGTATAAATCCAAATCGACATTTCCACACCTTTTCAAGAGAGAATACAAGTTAAGTTAATATGATTTATGTGCAAAATTCAATTCGTTCATAACAAAAAGCGTAATTTTGTCTCCCTTCAATTTAAGGAGACTATGAAAACAATTTTTACTTCTATCGCCCTGCTGCTTGCAGCTCAATCCCTTGTTGCTCAAGGATGTACTGACCTTTTCATTTCTGAATACCTTGAAGGTTCAGGAAACAACAAAGGTTTTGAACTTTATAACCCAACCGCCAATGCGATCGACCTTGGTCCTTATGTGTTGCAGCGTTGGTCAAATGGTGCGGCAGCATCTACTGACGAAATCAACGTACAAGGAACCATTCCTGCTTATGGAACTTGGGTTGTTGTAAACGGACAAACTACAGATGAAGATTTGGGTGGTGGAAGCACTTCTCCAGCCTGTGACCCAATCATGCAAGCTTATGCTTCACAACTTGATAACGCATACCCAGCGCCAACGTATTTCAATGGTGACGACGCTTTGATCCTGATCAAGAACGGCGTAACTCCTGTTGACATCTTCGGAAAATGGGGTGAAGACCCAGGTACAGCATGGACCGACAACGAAGCTGCAGGATACACTTCAGCAGATGGTGGCACATGGCTTACAGCCAACAAAACCCTTCGTCGTAAGGCAAGCGTCACTTCTGGTGTTACGGTAAACCCTCCTGTATTTTATGCTCTTGCAGAATACGATTCATTGCCGAACAACACGTGGAATGGCCTCGGATGGCACGGTTGTGTTTGTGACCCTAACTACAATCCAAACTTCACTCCAGAAGTTCAAATGCCTATCGAACTAACCATGTTCCCAAACCCAGTTACAAACGGTGTTTTGACTGTAAATGCAAACATGAACATCCTTGCAATTGAAATGTACGACCAATCAGGCCGTCAGGTTTTGGTTCAAGAAGCTACCATTACTGCTGCTTCAATGCGCATCGAAACAGGTGAATTGACAACTGGTGTGTACATGGTGAACGTCCACCTAGAAGGACGTAAGACCTTTACACAACGCGTTGTAATTAGATAATCCCTGTAGATCAGACATGCGGTTTTTTGCTCTTTCGTTTTTTCTGCTGTGCGCAGGATATACATTCGGACAACAAGGGAATCTTTTTGGAGTCGTTTCTGACGGCATCACCAACGAAACCCTGATTCAAGCCACTGTTATCATCAAACCTGTAAATGGTGGTGCACAGCAAGGCGTGCTAAGTGATATCAATGGAAAATATACCGCGAAGTTGCCTTATGGCGACTACGATGTGAGTGTGTCATACGTTGGATATCAGGCAGCATCGAAAAAAATAACGATAGACCGAGCCGCATTTGAGCTGAACTTCGCTCTGAAAACGGTTTTGCTGAACGAGGTTGTGGTTACAGCCGACATGGCCATTGAACGTGAAACGCCTGTTGCGTTTTCGAATATCAAGCCACTGCAAATCGAAGAAGAGCTCGGGTCGCAGCCCATTCCGATGATCTTAAACTCTACCCCTGGTGTGTACGCCACGCAAGAAGGGTCTGATGATAACGGTCCTTCCATCTCCATCCGTGGTTTCAAACAACGCAACGTATCTGTAATGATCGACGGTATTCCCGTTAACGACATGGAGAACGGTTCGGTTTTTTGGAACAACTGGTTCGGATTGGATTTGGTAACTCAAACCATGCAAGTGCAGCGCGGACTTGGAGCATCCAAGCTCGCGCTGCCTGCAATTGGTGGTACGGTTAACGTCATCACGCAAGGTATTGAGGCCAAAAGAAAAACAACGGTAAAACAAGAGTACGGCACGCCAGGAATGATCCGAACCACTGTCGGTCATACCAGTGGTCGCCTCGACGGCGGCTGGGGATACACACTCGCTGCCTCTTACAAATACGACCAAGGATTTGTAGACCAGATGTACTCAAAAGCGTGGTTCTACTACGCGAAAGTCCAAAAAGAATTGGGCAACCACATGCTGAGCTTCAGCGCCATGGGTGCTCCGTCTGAAAATGCCACACGCTCTTATCAGCAGCGCATCGGTACGTACGACAAAGACCTAGCTCGAAGCCTCTTCAAAGGAACTGAAGACGAATACCAGCGTTTGCAAGCGTATCACAATGCGTATTTCCAAATAGACAACGACGACGTTCTTGGAAATAACCTCACCATTGCACAAGAAAATGCAGCTATCGCAGATCTAAACGCGCAATATGGCTACGAGTCAAAGGCCGATTTTGAAGCTGAAATGTCGCGATACGATTACATCGACACAACATACGCCCTCGAAAAAGGCCTGAAATACAATGTCCACTGGGGTAACCTCAACGGTGGAATTAAAAACGAACGCGTCAACAAATACCACAAACCGCTCTTCTCATTCCGCCATAGCTGGAAAGTGAGCGACCGCCTGTTCATCTCAAACATTCTATATTCTTCATACGGAAATGGCGGTGGGACAAGTTTGAACCCCGCATTGGGTGGTGGCGACTACGATTCGAACGGACAGGTTAATTTCCAGAAGTTTTACGACGCTCATACAATTCCTGCCCCTCCTTTTAACACACTCCCTATTGACCCAACCTACTCAGCTACTGAAGTGAAAGCAGGTTGGATATTGCGCCGCGGATTGAACAACCATCAGTGGTACGGACTTTTGAGCACTTTTCAATTCGACTACAACAAGAATTGGACGTTCAGTGGTGGACTCGATGCACGCACATACCGCGGTGAGCACTACGCCGAAATCACCGATCTGCTCGGTGCCGACTACTACATCGATGCTTTCGCTGCCCCAGGAAATGAGGCACGCCTAAACCGTGTCGGAGACAAAATTTCATATCATAACGACGCTTTCGTAAAGTGGGGCGGACTATTCGGGATGGCTGAGTTTAAAAACCAGCTGTGGAATGCCTTCCTAAACGTTTCAGCCGTTTATCAAGGCTACAACCGCATCGACTACTTCGCCGACCTTAACGAAGACGGTAGCTACGCTGAATCAGGATGGAAATGGATTCCTGGATTCACTGTGAAAACGGGTGGAAACTATAAAATCAACGAGTACAACAGCGCGTTCGTAAACTTCGGATACCTGAACCGCACCCCTGTTTTCAGAAACGTAATCGGTGGCGACAACGCTTTTGTCCAAAACACAGCCAACGAGCTCATCACCTCTGGTGAATTTGGCTACGGATACAGCCACTTCCCTTTTACTCTGAATATAAATGGTTACTATACAGACTGGAACAACCGTCCACTCGACAACCTGCTGCGTGTTGTAATTGAAGATGCCGATGGCGTTGAACGCACGCTAAACGCAAACGTGAACTCAATGAACGCTGTTCACATGGGAATCGAAGCCGATGGTGCATATCAATTGAACGATTTCTTCACCGTTGAAGGGTATATCTCATTCGGAGAATGGAGATGGAATAGCAGCTCCGACAGCTTGACGCTCATCGACCAAGAAACGCAACGTCCGTTTACCGACGTAAATGGAGATGTCGTTTTCGTATCATACAACGCGAAAGGTGTGCACGTGGGTGACTCTCCTCAGTCTCAATACAGCGCCAGTCTCAAGTTCGAATGGAAGAAATTCTATATCAAGCCGCGCTTTACGTATTTCGATCGTCATTATGCCGATTTCGACCCGTTTAGCTTATTTGGAGAAAACGAACAACGAGAAAGCTGGCGCATGCCAGGATACGGTATTCTCGAAATGCACGGCGGTTATAGCTTTAAGATCAAAGACACCCAGTTCGACCTCAGAGGAAGTATCTTCAACGTGTTGAACACCACCTACCTCATCAACGCTCAAAACAACGATGCCCTTACGGCTTATGTATACGAAAACACTGCTCTGAGATACCCTTTCTCACAACGCAATTTCGATGCGGCATCGGCTAGCGTTTACCCTGGACTTGGCTTCAGGACCAACTTCTCACTTCGAGTACGCTTTTAATAAACATATAAAATGATCAAAAATCTTACGCTCGCCCTGGCAATGCTGTTGGGGATAACAGTTACGGCACAAATCGACATCCTTGATGCCCGCACGAACTTCGTGATCAATGAAGAGGTTACCGTAACAGGTATAGTTACCAACGACGGCACACTGGGTTCAATACGCTACATCCAAGATGGTACAGCTGGTATTGCTATCTACCCAGGTACCAACTGGGCTTCTTTCACTGAGCCAATGCCCGGTGATGAAATCTCTGTTACTGGTATTTTAACTGAGTTCAACGGACTTCTAGAAGTAGGTCCAAGTTTGTCTGAAGTTGTTATCAATAGCTCTGGCAACCCTCTTCCAAACCCAATCGTTCTAACGCCAAGCGAAGTCAATGAGACGTACGAAGGCATGTTGGTTGAAGTAGAAAACGTATTTTTCGCTCAAGGCGGTATCGCCATTGCCGGAAATAACACCTATTCATACGTTGCTAACGGTGAATCTGGAGTTGTTTATGTCCGCACAGGAAACGTCCTCATCGGGGAATTGCTTCCTCCATGCGAAACCATCCTCACTGGTATCGTTTCTCAATTCGACCCTGCTGGTGTTGCTGGTTACCAAATTTTGCCGCGCAACGTCGACGACTTTCAATCGGTTTCTGCAATTTGTATCTCTACGCAAGTAGAACAAACAAACATTACCACCAGCGGTTTCACGTTGGAGTGGATGACTGACATCGCTGGAGATTCAAAAATTGAGTACGGACTAACAGCAGCGCTCGGTCAAGAAGTAAGCAATGCAACTGAAACCACCGACCATGCGCTCGCTATTACAGGTCTTCAGCCTGGTACCATTTACTACGCGCGTGTTGTATCATCAATCAACAGTGAGTCTACAGCCTCTTCTATTCGTCCGTATGCTACCGTTTCTGAGTCATCAGGTGAGATTCTTGCCTACTTCAATAGCACAGTAAACAACAGCGTTGCAACCATTGAAGACGCCATTAATATTGGCGCCGACATGAATGATACCATTGCTGCGTACATCACCCGTGCTCAGCACACAATTGATTTCGCAATCTACAACATCAACAATACCTTGCTCGTTGATGCGATCAACCAGGCGCAAGCCAATGGCGTTCAGATTCGTTACATTGCGCACGGGGCGAATGCCAATATCGGTATTGGAAGCTTCAATTCTGGAATTCCTGTTCACTACCGTCCAGACGACACAGGGAGCGGTATGCACAACAAATTCGCTATCATCGATGCTGAATATGCTGACATCGCATACGTTTTGACTGGGTCAACCAACTTCACCAACGAAAACCTTGTAGACGACCCGAACAACCTCATCATTTTCCAAGATCAAAGTATGGCTCGAGGTTACCGCTTGGAGTTCGAAGAAATGTGGGGTACTTCTGCAGCGCAGCCTGATGCGGCAAACGCAAAATTTGGTGCCGATAAAACCATCAACACACCAAAAAATTACATCGTAGGTGGAACCCCTGTTGAGGTGTACTTCTCACCTACCGATGGAACAACACGCGCTATTGAGCAAGCGATTTTGACTACAGGGTACGATATGTACTTCTCACTTTTGGCTTTCACGCGTGACGATCTTGCTGCTGCCATCATGGAAGTTGGCGCTTCAATCTTCATCAACCCGATTGGAATTATTGAGCAAATAAACTCTCAAGGTTCAGAATATCAACCGCTTTTGGATGCTGGAATTACAGTGTACTCGCACCAATCTGTTCCTGGTCAGTTGCACCATAAATACGGCATCATCGACCAAAGTCAGCCTCTATCTGACCCGATGGTTATCACCGGTTCTCACAACTGGTCGTCGTCGGCTGAAACAGTAAACGATGAAAACACTGTTATCGTGCACGATGCACGCATTGCAAACCTCTACTACCAGGAGTTTTATGGCATGTTGACCGACCTTGGCGTAGGTGTTGAAGAACACGATGAAATGGGTGTTCTACTTGTATATCCAAACCCTGTTACTGATGTTATGACTTTGGTGCGTACCGACAACAACAACATGGTTGGAACGGCTACCATTTACGATATGAACGGAAGAGTGGTAATGACACAAAACCTGAATGCTACAACTTCACGTTTCGATGTCTCAAATTTGCCAACGGGTGTTTACATGCTTGAAGTAGCTGGAAATACTGCTGTTTCTCAAACAAAGTTTATTCGCCAATAAGGCCCATGTGATTCGTGTCACACGCGAATTAAAAAAATACCCTCAACTTTGGATGCCGTTACATGCTTTTGTAACGGCATTCAACATTTATATACCTATGAAAAAAGTCATGAATATCGCATTCCTTTTGGCAGTTGTAGCTGCTACTTCTTGCTCAACTCCTTCTTCGCCTCAACCGGCGGATGATGCAGCCGTGGTTGAATCTGCACAAGCTTCTGTAGCGAAAGATGTAGATGTAGCCGCCTTTAATCAAATGATGGCTGACCACCCAGAAGCTACTGTGCTCGATGTCCGCACCCCAGAAGAAACAGCCGCAGGCATGATTCCATCTGCCAAGCACATTGATTTTTACGATCCTAACTTCGCAAACTTGGTTGCTGAGTTGCCGAAAGACAAGCCTGTGATGGTGTATTGCGCAGCTGGTGGACGCAGCAGTCAGGCCATGGACAAAATGAAAGGGATGGGCTTTATGGAAGTTTATAACCTGAACGGCGGTTTCCGTGCTTGGTCATCTGCCGGAATGCCTACTACCAAATAATGGGAGGTTCGAACATTCTCAACGATTGGAAGATGGTGATCTTGATGTGCCTGACATTGGGACTCGCACCATTTTTCCCAGAACCTCACTTGGTGGGGAAAATCAGATGGATCGCTGGAGGTGCCAATGGCATGGCATTTATGGACTGGTTAGATTTCCTTTGGCACCTATTGCCGTGGCTGTTGCTAATCAGACTGATTGTGATAAAACTGAAACGTCCGACTCTCGCTAACTAATCACTTGGTGTTCTCTAAACTGAACCCCACATCATAAACCCCTTTCAACTCACTATCACGCATGGCTTGCGTGATAGTGAGTTCATAAGGTCCTTTAATGGGAAACATGCGCTTCTCATTGAGAAGTATTCTGTGGTCTACAAGATCACCAATACCATTTCCCAACCAACGGCCACTTTGATCGGCCAACACACATTCCAAAGTGTCTATCAATGAGCGCCCGTTCGGGAAACTCACTTCTACGAATATAAAGAGGTTACTGTAAGCATAGTCTTGACCATGTCTTAACGTAAAGAGAAAATCATAAAACTTCGTAGTGTCTTGTACATCAAATTTCGACACCAAGGGGACATCAGCCCTCCATGTATGATCATCGAAGCTCATGTAGGTCTCGGTGTAGGGTTTTTCACCACACGATGCCAAGCATAAAACCACGAACGCTAAAAAAACAATTCTCATTCTTTGTTCGGTTGCGCATCCGGACGAGGACCTTTCGGGCCATTCCTTCTGCGGTCGTTGCGTCGTTTTCCGCCTTCACGTGGCTGACGGTCGCCTTCACTGCGAGGATTCTCTGAACGTGGCTGGCGATCTCCTTCAGACTTCGGGCCGGGTGGCCTTTGACCCTGCGGCCGTTGTCCTTGTGGTTTTCTATCGCCCCTGTTATCAGGCTTGTTTCCACCCTCTGCAACAGGTTTCGGGCCATCTTCTGTTCGGGCTTCACGCTGACGATCACCACCTTGGCGTGCCTTATTGCGGTTGTCTGGCTTTCTTCTCGCCTTCTTCTTTCTATCAAAGCGCGTCAAGCTATCTTGACCAACAACGTTCGCGTAAATTTCATCTTCTTCTGACTCCTCTTCGATAACGAATTCTTCGAATGAACCTGGCTTGATGCCTTTCTTGTTCATCTCCATAATCTCAAGAACTTCAGCCAGTCCGATGGCCACCGGCGAAGCACCAAACTCACCTTCGATGATGAAGTACATCACACGTTTGAAGATGTCGGTTTTGAAATGCAACAGTCTTCCCTTCTCGGTCTCCAGTCGGGTATTTCCACTTGGAAACTCCTTCGTGGCTTCGATGTACTGATCTAACTCATAGTTCAAACAGCACTTCAACTTACCACATTGTCCAGCGAGCTTTTGCGGGTTAAGCGATAATTGCTGGTACCTCGCCGCACTAGTCGATACCGACCGGAAGTCAGACAACCACGTAGAACAGCACAGTTCACGACCGCACGACCCAATACCACCCAATCTGCCAGCTTCCTGACGCATTCCAATTTGTCGCATTTCAATGCGGATTTTGAAAGCTTCAGCAAAGCGACGAATCAGTTCGCGAAAGTCAACACGGTCATCTGCCGTATAGTAAAACGTAGCTTTGGTTTTATCGCCTTGAAACTCAATATCACTAAGTTTCATATCTAGGCCAACTTCACCAACTATTTCACGTGCCCGTGTGAGGGTCTCTTTTTCAAGTCCTCTTGCGGCTTGCCATTTCTCAATGTCTTCCTGACGCGCTTTACGGTAGATTTTTTTAATCTCGAGGTTGTCTTTCACCCCTTTCCGCTGCATCTGCATTTTCACCAATTCACCGGTCAAAGAAACCACCCCGATATCGTGTCCGGGCGACGCCTCAACGGCTACTACATCTCCAATCTGCAACTCCAATCCTTCAGCATTTCGATAAAATGCTTTGCGGTTTTTGAAGCGCATCTCAACTACATCATATGGCTTTTGATTGTCGGGCAATTGCATGCCAGCCAACCAATCGAAAACATCTAGTTTATTGCAACCACTTACTCCACAGGCTCCGTTATTCTTGCAGCCGTTTGGTAAACCGCTACTATTGTTTGAACAACTTGAACATCCCATATCACAAATCGGTTTTCTATCCGTTTCTTCGGATTTTGTCAAAGGTACAAATGAATCGTGCTTTGTTCACATCGAAATTTACATGTCGTTGAACGCTTTTTCAAGATCGCATTGAAGATAACCTCAATGCTTGCGGTGCAACTGTCGGTGTAGCTTGAGAGAAAGATCTACGAAAACAATCCGGGCGTTCACGTTTCTCCCAACATCCTGCGAAGCAGCGTTGAATAGTTCACTAATGGCAACCACGTTATTGTGATGTATGAAAGGCGCGAAATTTTCCGCAAACGATTGCTCTTCTGCAGTAAATCGGGCGAGCTCTACTTGTCCGTAATTGAAAACTATGCACTGCCTTGTGAAATGCAAAGCATAGTCGTATAACTGTCGCTGCGCGTCGCGGCTATACTTCGAAACGATTGCCGACAGGTCACCAATGGCCTTACCATCTCGTTTGTAACACGCGCGCATCCAATTTTTAAACTGGGCTAAAAAGGCGGTCTGGTCATCGGTACTGCTGAAAATCTGTACGGCCTTCGCATAATCTCCATCCGCCAAATAGGCGATGTCCATGGCGCGTTTTGCATCACACCCATGCCTTTCTTGCAATGCCTCCGCAATCTGTTCATCAGACAAAGCCGGCACCTTCACCAACTGCACACGCGACAATATCGTAGGCAAAATGGAATCCGCACTTTGAGCTGTCATCATGAAAAACGAATCCGACGGTGGCTCTTCCAATATCTTCAAGATCTTGTTGGCGGCTTTCTCATTCATCATTTCCAACATCCACATGATCTGAACCTTCGGTCCGCCTTCGTAAGCTTTGAGCGATAGGTTTTTGGTGATAACGGGGACTTCAGAAACGAAAATTTGTATTTGCTTGGTATCGGTAATGCGCTGTTTCCATTGGTCGAGTGTGAAATAGGCATCGGCCTTTACCATCTCGCGCCATTGCTCAATAAAATCAGCACTGTTGGTCTCGTCGTTTACACGAATAACGGGATATGAGAAAAAGGTATCGGCGTGTTGCCAGGTGTTGTATTTCCCGCATTTATTGCAGGTTCCACATGCATCATCTTCGGTGCGTGCTTCGCAATTCATGTAACGCGCACAAGCCAGCGCCAGTTGAAATGTTCCTGAACCCTCCGGACCAGCAAACAAGGTAGCGTGTGGCATCATCCCTTTTCGGATGCGCTCTCGCAAAGAAGCTTTTAACTCCCGATGACCGATGATATCTTTAAACAGCACAGCTACAAAAGTAACATTTCACTTGGCTTAACTGAACACTTCGCGCAACACCTCAACACTTTTTAATTCTTTCGCCCCAATAACATGGCAATGCAAAAAGGTGATGGCGGCGTTGAGCATCAATCTGCGTTGTGCCGACGACATACCGATGCTGCGCACGCTTTCGAAATCGTGGTGCTGCAAACGCAACCACAACAAGGCATTGTCTCTGTCGAGCATGTCTGAATGTCCGGGCATCGCATTGGTCCACTTCGCCTCTCGCAAATCGTAATAATTCCCTTCCCCATCGCTGCCTGGATACACGCCGCAATAA
>JANRAA010000260.1 GCA_030728235.1 Flavobacteriales bacterium | reverse complement strand
TAACATGGACCGTGACCGACATCTCTGGCAATGTTTCTACTTGCTCGTTTGATGTTACAGTGAATGATGATGAGCTGCCTGTGGTTGCTTGCACCATTGACATCACACAAGGTTCAGACCTTGGAACCTGTGACGGAACAGTTGCTATTGCTCCACTTGTAGCAACCGACAACTGCGCAATCGCAAGTGTTTCAAACGACTTCAACGGCACTGCTGATGCTTCTGGTGTTTACCCTCCAGGAACAACAACAGTAACATGGACCGTAACAGACATCCATGGAAATGTAACTGCATGTTCATTCGATGTAACAATCCTAGACACTGAGGCACCAAGCTTAACATGTGCTGGAGACATCACACAAACTGCTGACGGCGGAGTATGTGAAGCAGCGGTAACCATTGCTGCTCCTGTCTACAGTGACAACTGCGGTATCGCTTCTATCTCAAACGACTACAACGGTGCTATCGACGCAAGCGATGTATATCCTGTTGGAACTACAACTGTAACCTGGACCATTATCGACATGGCTGGAAACACTACAACTTGCTCGTTGGATGTGACCATCACCGACAACGAAGCTCCTGTTGTTACTTGTCCGTCAGACATTACAGTAAACACCGACGCTGGCACATGTGAAGCAAACATCACTGTACCGAACATGATTGCCTCTGACAACTGCGCGATTCTGTCGATCGTAAATGATTACAACAGTGGCACAAACGCAAGCGATGTGTATGCTGAAGGAACTACCATTGTTAACTGGACCATCACTGATATCCACGGCAATGTGACTACCTGTTCAACTACCATCACTGTTATAGACAACGAAAATCCTATCGTAGCTTGTCCGGTAAACGTTACCCAAACAGCAGACGCTGGAGTATGTGAGGCAGCTGTTACAATTCCTGTTGTAACCGCTACCGACAACTGCGCTGTTGCTTCAATTGTAAACGATTACAATGGCACTGCTGATGGCAGCGATACCTACCCAGTAGGCACCACGACTGTTACTTGGACCATCACTGACATCCACGGTAACGTGACTACTTGTCAAATCGATGTAGTAATTACAGACGATGAAGCACCGGTTGTTACCTGTCCTTCAGACATCACCCAACCTGCCGACGGCGGTTCATGTGACGCCGTTGTCACCGTTGACGCGATGATCGCTACTGACAACTGTGCAATTGCTTCAATCATCAACGACTACAATGGAACTAGCGATGCCTCTGACATCTACACCATTGGAACGACAGTGGTAAACTGGACCATCACCGACATTCACGGTAACGTGTCAACATGTGTTACAACAATCACCATCACCGATGATGAAGCTCCCGTGATCAACTGTCCGGCTAGCATCTCACAAACTGCTGATGCAGGCGTGTGTGAAGCATTGGTTTCGATACCTGTGCCTTTCACCTCCGACAACTGCTCTGTTGCTTCTGTAGTTAATGACTACAATGGAACCAACGATGGAACTGATATTTATCCCGTAGGAACAACAACCATTACATGGACCGTTACTGACCTTGCTGGAAACACATCAACCTGCACCATGGATGTAGAGGTTACAGATAACGAAGCTCCATCAATCACCTGTCAGAACGACATTGTACAGAACACTGACGCTGATCTTTGTGAAGCATTTGTAACAGTGCCTACACTCACCATCTTTGAAAACTGTGCCATTGCATCTGTAACAAATGACTACAATGGAACTAGCGATGCAACTGATATTTATGCTGAGGGTACAACGACTGTTGTGTGGACTGTTATCGACATCCACGGTAACGTGTCTACTTGCAGCATGAACATCACCATCACCGATAACGAAGCACCTGTATTCACTTGTCCTTCTGCGCTTTCTCAAGCTGCTGACCTTGGATCATGTGATGCCGTTGTAACAATGCCGGCGGTAACTGCAACAGACAACTGTGGTGTTGCTTCAATCGTGAACGACTACACCGGTACAGATGATGCTTCGGCCATCTACACCATTGGAACTACTACCATCTCTTGGACCATCACCGACATCCACGGTAATGTAAGCCAGTGCACACAAGATATTACCATTACGGATGACGAATCGCCAATACTAACATGTCCTGCCGACCTAACTGAACTTGTTGATTCTAACTGCGAATTCGTTGTCCTTGATTACACATCCCTTGCTGTTGTTACCGACAACTGCGACACGGATGTAATGTTGACCCAGTCACCTGTTGCCGGAACGGTATTGAGTGGTTCTGGAACTGTAGAGATGATTACCATCACGGCTACAGATGACGCGGGCAACGAAACCACTTGTACTTTCAATGTAACACTCGATGATGTCATCGCTCCCGCGATAACTTGTCCTGCCGACCTAACTGAATACGTTGACGCAACGTGCAACTTCGAGTTGCCAGATTACACGGCGATGGCATCTACGAGCGACAATTGCAGTGTGCCTGTAATGACACAATTGCCTGCTCCTGGAACAATCGTAGGACTTGGTGTGTACACAATCACCATCACATCTACCGATCCAGATGGCAATGCTACTGACTGTTCATTCGATGTTACTGTGCTTGACAACACAGCACCTATCATCGCTTGTCCTGGTGACCAAGTGGAACAACTCGACACAAGCTGTGAGCACCTGCTTGGAGACTACACAGGGCTAGTGTCTGCTACAGACAACTGTTCTTCTGTGACCATCACCCAATCACCTGCTGCTGGAACTGTGATTTATGTGAACACTACAATCACAATGACTGTGGAAGACATCTACGGAAACGTTAGCACCTGTAACTTCGAAGTAATACTTGAAGACACCATTGATCCAGTAATCACTTGTCCGCAAGACATATTGGTTACAAACGACCTAGGTGTATGTGGTGCTGTTGTGACCTACGACCTTCCTGAAACTTCAGACAACTGTACGGTTGCTGACCTAAGTCTTACTGAAGGACTTGCAAGCGGAGAGGTATTCCCAGTGGGTACTACCGTAGTAACATACGTTGTTACCGACGGATTTGGAAACACTGCTACCTGTTCATTCGAAGTAACGGTTACAGACGATGAAGCACCGCTTATCCAGTGTCCTGATAACATCGTAGCCTTCAACGACCTTGGAGTGTGCGGTGCGATGATCACCTTCAACGACCCTGTTGTATCTGACAACTGCGCTGTTGACACCGTAGTGATGACAGAAGGAATGGCGAGTGGTGAAGTGTTCCCAGTGGGAGTTACCACCATTAGCTACGACATCACCGACATCCATGGCAACATGAACACCTGTTCATTCACCATCGAGATTCTCGACAACGAAGCACCAGTAGTTGCTGTTTGTCCATCGGATATCACCGTTATCAACGACAACGGAATATGCGGAGCGGTTGTAACCTACGACGCACCAACAGTAACCGACAACTGCGCGGTAATTGATATCACATTGGTTGCTGGGTTGGATAGCGGAAGCACATTTGATGTAGGCACCACAACGGTAACCTGGTCGTACACCGACGCTGCTGGCAACGTTTCATTCTGCACATTCAACGTAACTGTTGAAGACCCTGAAGCACCAAGCATCATTTGTCCGGCCGACATCGTCGTAAACAACGACAACAGCATCTGCGGAGCATTTGTAACCTACAACATGCCTCAGGTTGATGACAACTGTGCTGTTGCTGATTTGCAACTCATCAGCGGAATTGCATCTGGAGAGCTCTTCCCAGTAGGTGTAACAGAACTCACCTTTGAGGTGACCGACATTTACGGAAATGCTACTCAGTGCAGCATGACCGTGACAGTGATCGATGCTGAAGATCCGATCATATTGTGTCCGGAAGACATCGTACAAGTTGACCCAGTGGTTTACTTCAACGAGCCATTCTTCACCGATAACTGCAGTGCAACACTCACCATGATTGAAGGTTTACCGAGCGGAAGCGTATTCCCACACGGATACACAGAGGTCATCTACGAAGCTGTTGACGAAGCAGGTAACAGCGTGCTTTGCAGCTTCATGGTACTGGTAAACACACCACCAGATGCCGAAGACGACACCGCCAACTTCTTTGAGGAGAACGACACCATCGAGATCGACCCACTGGGCAACGACTTCGACGCAGACGGCGACGACCTCACCATCTCTGAAGCTTCTGCTTCAAACGGAGACGTGGAGATCATCGGAAACTACTTGTACTACACACCTGCTGATGGATGGTGTGGAACAGATACGATCACTTACATCGCTTGTGACCCTTTCAATGCCTGCGACTCTGCTATCATTGTGGTGCAAGTAGAATGTTTCATCGACCTAATCATTCCACAGGCCATCTCACCAAACGGTGACGGCATCAACGACGTCTTTGAAATCATCGGACTGGAAGATTATCCAGGAAACCGCCTAAGCGTATACAACCGCTGGGGTAGACTGGTGTTCGAACAAGACGAGTACGACAACAGCTTCGACGGACATTCTCAAGATGCACTCACACTTGGAAATGGGCTGCTGCCTGAAGGAACATACTTCTTCGTCCTCGACCTTGGAGGTGCAGGCATCAAACCAGTCAAAGGATACATCTACATCAATCGCTAATCAAGAAATACCTCAGTCATGAGCAAATATAAATCACTCCTTCTGTTAGCACTTTGCATCGGAGCCGTTGGCGCCAGCGCACAGCAAGACCCAATGCATGCACAGAATTTTCTGAACACCTTGCGCATAAATCCTGCATACGCAGGATACAAGGAGACTGCTGTTATATCCATCTTCCACCGCAGCCAGTGGGTTGGTTTCAAGGGCGCACCTAGCACCCAGACCATCACTTTCGACATGCCTACCAAGCGTGGGAAAGTGGCCTTTGGGGGTACCATCTCCCACGATAAAATAGGTCCGACAAGTGAGCTTACACTCATGGGTGACGCTACGTATCGCGCTCAAGTAACGCGTGCAGGGTTTATCAGCTTTGGTTTGAAAGCCACAGGTTCATTGTTCCAGGCAAACATGACAGAGCTCGAGCTGGTGTCTGATCACTACGGACAGCAAGACGACTTCTTTCTATCAAACTCAAGAAGCGTTTTTATGCCAAACGTAGGTTTTGGATTCTTCTTCCACGATCACAAACGCTTTGTTTCCATCTCCGTGCCGCGCATCTTGAGAAACGATTTGGACTCTAAAACTTCTGAAACCTACTCATTTAGCAGCGGTTTTAAAGAGCCTATACTATACGCCTCTGCAGGACAGATCTGGAAAATAAACAGAAACTACAAGTTCCAACCAACCATACAAACCAAGGCCGTGATGAATGCTCCGCTATCAATTGGTGCAAATGCGAACCTTTTCATTTTTGATGCGTTTAAGGTAGGAGCTTTTTACTACTGGAAAGAAGTTGCGGGAGCATTCATTCAGGTAGAGTTGGACAAAAAGTGGAAGTTCGGGTACTCAATGGATTTTGCAGCGAGCCGACTTGCATTCACCAACTTCGGAAGTCATGAAGTCATGGCCTCTTATACCCTGAAAGCGAAACGCCGACGCATCGTCTATCCACGATACTTTTAAACCAGAAACATAATGAAAGCACTCCTCACCCTAGGTGCGCTGCTGTTGACGTTCAACATCGTTGCACAAAATGGCCTTGTTAAAGAAGCCGATGGCTTGTTCGACAAGTACAGTTTCCCTGAAGCCCTTGAAATCTATCAAGAAGCTTGGAGACAAGACTCATCCTCAGCCCACGTTGCCCGTCAAGTTGGTTTGTGTATGCGAAAACTCGGTATGCTTGAAGAAAGCGGTGCTTGGTTTATGCGTGCCATCGAACTGCGCTCAGAACAAACCAGCGATATGCTGCACTATGCAGAAGCAATGAAAGCACAACGCGAATATGCACAAGCTGTGTTTTGGTATGCGCTTTACGGGCAGCAAGAACCCAATGATCGACGGGCGCAAATGCACTTGAAAGATACACGGTATTTTCACAACTTGATGGCCGACTCTTTGAAGTATGAGCTCAAAAGGTTGTCGATAAACACCGACAAACCGTCGTTCGGAATGTGCAAATTCAACGACCGCTATATCTTTAGCACAGCAGGTATTCGCAGTTTCGGTAGTGAGGTGAATGAGTGGAATGACCTTCCTTACCTCGACATCTACCAGTGTGATATCGATGCTGAAGGTGAATTTGTCTCTGCCAGTCCGGTTGAAGGCACTGTAAACAGTAAATACCATGATGGACCAGCGTATTTCGACCCTGTGTCGCAAACCATGTTCATCACCCGCAATAACATCAAAGGTGGTCGCCCGGTTTACGATCAAAGTGGAACGGCAAACCTGAAAGTTTATGCCCACAAACTCGAAAATGGCAAGTGGTCGAAAGCTACTGACCTGGCGTTCAATAGCGAAAACTACTCAGTAGGACATGCTGCAATGAACAAAATGGGTGATCAAATGATCTTCGTTTCGAACATGCCTGGAGGTTACGGTGGTACCGACCTGTATCGCGTTTACGTGAAAAACGGGGAATGGGGAGAGCCTGAAAACCTCGGCCCAATGATCAATACCGAAGGAAACGAGATGTTTCCGTTTATTTCAGATAACAATCTGTTGTACTTCTCCTCTGACGGCCATGCAGGCTTGGGCGGACTCGACATATTCGTAGCTGAAACCATGGGGCGTTCGTATTCAGAACCACAAAACTTAGGTTTCCCAATTAACTCTCCAAAAGACGACTTTTCGATTTTCTACAATGAAGAAGAGGAGGTAGGATACTTTAGTACCAACAGAACCGGACAGGGTTCCGACAACATCTTTCGCTTTTCTACTGTTCGCTTTATGCAGCAGATTGTGGCAATGACCTTCGAGACAAAAGAAAACGCGCTACTTGGCGGAAAATACATCACTCTTTCTTCGCTCACAACCAAGCGCGATACTACCCTTCGTCTCGATGAAACTGGGTCATTCCAATTGGCGGTAGATGCGGGTCAAGACTTCGCTGTCTTCATGGGAAGTGGTGAGTCGAAATCGCACGAACCAATCGCAACCTTCACCGTGAGCGACTTGCTTGAAGAAACATACATTCATTTAGGCAGCTTTCTTGTTGGAAAAGAGCAGTTGATAGAAGCAGGAATCATCAAAGAGGTGATTGAGAAATTGGCCACGATTGTTGGCAACGATAGCCTCGATAACCGCGCGAAAGACCAAGAAATACGTCTGCTTCTTGAGAAACTTCGCAACGAAACGAACTTCTTGAGCAACGCTGAATTCGATCAGCTTTCAACAACCAATTTGATTGACGATACGAGTCTGAACCAGTTGGTTAGCGAACAAACAGAAGAGGTGAAACAGAAGAATTCTGACCTGCGCCAATACCATTTGAACAATATTTACTTTGGATTCGATCAGCACAACATCCGCACCAGCGAAAGAGATAAAATCGCTGCGTTGATTAAGATGATGAACGAAGACCCTAGCTTGAGCATCATTGTGAAAGCGCATACCGATTCACGTGGCGACGACAACTACAACTTGGCTTTGTCTCTTCGTCGTGCGAAGTCGATGCAAAAATACCTCGGCGACAAGGGCATCTCCAACGACCGATTCCAAATTGCCTGGGTAGGTGAACGCGAGTTGGCTGTAGATTGCACAAAACAACCGTGCACTGCCGCTGACCATGGTCTTAACCGTCGTGTTGAAGTCCTTTTTATAGGCACCGAAGCACCGTCACTCGGCATGGAAGATTAAAAGATTCATACCAATAAAAAAGGCCTCCAAACTCTGGGGGCCTTTTTCGTTTTATATCCTTCGTGCACACGGCACGGATGTTAAAGCTTTCGCTGCGATTAAACTTTGCTGAGTTTAAGCATGTTCGACATCCCTTGTTCTGAAATAGGAATGCTCGCGATGTTTACCACAAAGTCGCCTTCTTTCAGGTATCCAAACTTCTTGAGGACATATTTGATGTCGGCAATGGTTTGGTCGGTGCTCACCATTTTATCGTAGTAAAACGCTTGCACTCCCCACACCAAACTCATTTGGGTGAGGATTTTCTTGTTTCCAGTGAATACGATGGTATTCGCGCGCGGACGTTGACTTGACACTTTGATGGCGGTATAACCAGAGAACGTCATGGTTACGATAGCAGCAGCGTTTGAACGCTTCGCCAATCGGCATGCATTGTAACAAATCGAATCTGAAATGAATCGATCTTCATCCGATTCTACTGGCGCAGTTTCTTGATAATAAATATGTTCATTCAATTCAACTTCAGAGATGATCTTTGCCATGACTCTGATAACTTCTACTACGTGCGCCCCAACAGAAGTTTCGGCTGAGAGCATTACGGCATCAGCACCGTCAAGCACGGCGTTTGCAACGTCGTTCACCTCGGCGCGTGTTGGTGTAACGCTGGTGATCATGCTTTCCATCATTTGGGTAGCAACGATTACCGGACGAGCGTTGTGCAAGCACTTCTCAATCAGCATTTTCTGAATCAAAGGCACGCGTTCCATTGGAACCTCAACACCCAGATCACCGCGGGCAACCATGATGGCATCTGTTTGAAGAATGATTTCATCAATCACCTCCAATGCCTCTGGTTTTTCAATCTTGGCTACTACACGCGCATGTTTGTCGCGATCTTTGATAATCTTCTTTAGCTCAATGATGTCTTCAGCAGAGCGTACAAACGACAACCCGATCCAATCAACGTTTTGATCAAGTGCAAACTCCAGGTCGATGAGATCTTTCTCGGTCAGACAAGGCAAAGAGACCTTGGTGTTTGGAAGGTTCATGCCCTTTTTTGAGCTCAACACACCACCGTGAACAACCACACATTCAACCTCGTCTTTGCCGTTTGTCTTGATTACCTCGAGACTCAACTTTCCGTCATCGAGCAAAATGCGCTCTCCGGATTTAACATCTGAAGCAAAAGCCTGGTAGTTGGTGCAAATGCGCTCTGCAGTTCCTATTTCGTTTGTCGTGCTGACAATGATTTTCTTTCCATTTACAAGATCAATCTTGTTGTTCTCGACCTCTCCAATACGAATCTTTGGTCCCTGCAAGTCTGCAAGAATCGAGGTATTGGTCCCCAACTCTTTGTCGATTGCACGGATGGTATTGATAACCTCCAAATGCTCATCGTGGCGAGAGTGAGAAAAATTTAGGCGGACAACATTCACACCTTGGCGAACCATTTCGCGCAATACTTCCAATGGTGCACTGGCGGGGCCTATCGTGGCAACAATTTTCGTTCTTTTCATAGTCCTTCGTTCAATCAAATATCAAATGCTGTTTGCTCTTTAATCCGTCAACCTCTGTTCGAAAACAGGTTTGCACCGACGGAATGGTGCTTATCTTCTTTCGCAACTCATCAGCGTCTAGCTGCTGGTCGTCTTCTACTTTCAAGAAGAAATCAATTTGTTTGTATTCCTTCAACAACACACTATTCTCAGAGCGGTTGTCTATCAAGGTATAAACTATACCCAACTCTTCATCGGTATATTGGTAGTAGTCGTGCTCAGACACCGCTTTCTTCAAAGGTATCTTTAACACATCTTTAAAACCAAGACTCAAGCCCAATTGCCTGTTCAATAACCAACAAATGCGGTGGCTACTTTCATGGCAACCGATGCCGAAAAGTAAGAATTCAAAATTATATGACTCTTCGATTTCGAGTAGCATAATGCAAACATAATGGAATAAGTGTAAAAGTTACACTATTCGTCGTCACCAAACAATTTACCACATGCAACACGGGCAGATTCTTGCTCTGCTGCCTTCTTGGATTTACCGAATCCACGGCCTAAAGGCTTTCCGTCTACCATCACTTCCACGGTGTACCGTGTATCTGAATCTACCTCATCGTCGTTGAGAACGATAAAGTACAACGTTTTCCGTTTCTTCTGGCAATGTTCGTGCAGCTTACTTTTGAAATCAACTGTTTGATGCACATGCTCGTCGATGCCATTGTGTTTGAGGATTTCCATCACGCGTTCCGACGTGAAGGTATATCCTTTATCAAGATAAATGGCGCCAATCAGTGCTTCAAGTGCATTTCCAATGATGGTCTGGTTGATGGCTTGTCCGCCCAACTTGGTCTCCATATGCTCCACAATCTCAAGTTGCGCTCCGATGCTATTGAGCATTTTACGACTCACCACTTTTGATTTCATCTTGGTGAGTTCGCCTTCAGAAAGGTCAGGGTGACGCTCATACAGGTAATCGGCCACTACAAGATCGAGCACGGCATCACCTAAGAACTCCAATCGCTCGTTGCTCGCAAACAGTCCACCCGGTTTTTTCGGCACCGAACTGCTGTGGCGCAAGGCCATGATATAGAGGTCTACATTTTTGGGGTCGAACCCAAAATGCCGACGTACCAGCATGCGTATGCGCTTCTTGTTTTCGGGTTCAGCTTTTGAAAAAAGTCCGAAAAACCGCCGCATGAATTAAATCTTCTTGAAAATCGCAGATGTGTTGTGTCCACCAAACCCAAACGTGTTGCTTATAGCCGCACGTACGATGCGTTTCTGTGCCTGGTTGAAAGTGAAATTCAATTTCGCATCCAGTTCAGGATCAGGATTCACGTGGTTAATCGTTGGTGGAACGATATCGTGCACTACCGACATGATACAGGCAATTGCTTCAATGGCACCAGCGGCGCCAAGCAAATGTCCGGTCATAGACTTGGTAGATGAGATGTTCAGGTTGTAGGCATTTTCTCCAAACACGTGCTGTATGGCGCGTGTTTCTGCCACATCCCCCAGCGGGGTAGATGTCCCGTGGACATTGATATAATCAATATCCGACGTGCTCATGCCTGCATCTTGCAAAGCGGTTACCATCACATTCTGCGCTCCCAACCCTTCAGGGTGTGGTGCTGTCATGTGATAGGCATCGGCCGAAAGGCCACCACCCGCAAGTTCGCAGTAAATCTTCGCACCGCGTGCTTTGGCGTGTTCGTACTCCTCAATTACGAGGGCTCCGGCGCCTTCGCCGAGGACAAAACCATCGCGGGTAGCGTCGAAGGGACGACTCGCGGTTTTGTAATTTTCATTGTTGGTCGAGAGTGCTTTCAAGGCATTGAATCCTCCAATACCTGCTTCGCAAACAGCAGCTTCAGAGCCACCGGAAACGATTACATCCGCCTTACCCAGGCGGATGTAATTGAAAGCATCTATTAGCGCATTCGTTGCACTTGCACAAGCTGAAACCGTTGTGAAGTTGGGACCACGGAAACCATATTTGATAGAGATATGACCAGAGGCGATATCAGCTATCATCTTCGGAATGAAGAAAGGGTTAAATCGTGGTGTACCATCTCCTAAGGCAAAAGCCATACATTCTTCTTGGAAAGTTAGCAAACCACCAATTCCCGATCCCCAGATTACTCCGACACGATCGTGATTTAGTTTGTCACTCAACAATCCAGCATCCTGCACAGCTTCCTCAACCGCAACCATAGCGTACTGAGAAAACTTATCCAATTTACGTCCTTCCTTTCGGTCGAAATGATTGTCGGGGTCATACCCCTTCACCTCACACGCAAACTGAGTTTTAAACAAGGAAGCATCGAAGTGAGTAATTGGCGCAGCGCCACTCACCCCATTCAGGAGAGCTGTCCAGTATTCACTGGCAGTATTTCCGATTGGTGTTAGTGCGCCAACACCTGTTACGACTACGCGCTTCAGTTCCATAGGAACGTGGCTTATTTGTTATTCTCGATGTACTCGATGGCTTGGCCAACGGTATTGATTTTCTCGGCCTGATCATCCGGAATGGCAATGTTGAACTCTTTTTCGAATTCCATTATCAATTCTACGGTATCAAGTGAATCAGCACCCAAATCATTGGTGAAACTCGCTTCACGAGTTACTTCGCTTTCATCTACTCCTAGTTTATCTACGATGATCGCAGTAACTTTTGAACTTACATCAGACATATTCGAGGTTTTAAAAATCCGGCTGCAAAGTAACTAAAACTTACAATACACAGCAAAATTAAGAATGAAGGTAAAAATTTATTGATTTTGAGGATCTTACCACGGTCAAATATATGAAACCATGATGTCATCCAAACCTTTCCGGTGAATATTTGGCACTTCTGTACCATTTTTTGGGTATCCAACAGGGATATTTAGGTACGCTCGCTCATTTGCCGGACGATTTAAAAGCTTTTCGAGAAAATTCATCGGACTCGGTGTATGTGTCAGTGTTGCCAATCCACTTTGGTGCAGTGCGGTGAGTAACATGCCTACCGATATGCCGATTGATTCGTTGACGTAATAATTATTCTTCTTAGAACCAGTCGGTTCCTCCTGATCATAAATCTTCTTAAAAACGATAATCAACACGGGTGCATCTTCGATAAATGGCTTTTGGTGATTGGTTCCCAGAGGTTCCAAATCTTCTAGCCACGATTCGCTCATTCTTCCATGATAATTGCGAAACTCCTCTTCCTCTGCCGAAACGCGTATGCGGCGCTTCAGGTCAGCACATGTAACCACACAATACGTCCATGGCTGCTTGTTGGCCCCACTCGGCGCTGAGCCTGCCGCCCGAATCGCATTTTCTATGATCTCCATCGGGACGGGGTCGGTAGAAAACTCACGGACACTTCTTCTTTTCGATATAGAATCTGCGAATGACCTGCTTTTTTCAATCATTTCAGACTCGCTCATGCGTTCATACGGGAGAGGAATGAATGTACGTTGATCTTTGTCTGACATGCTTTAACTTTTGTTTCTCGAGAAATATACGAATCAATACCGAACTGCGATTATTGCAGTTTCTCGCGCACGATGCGCATAAAATCGCTGGCGTAAACGAAGTTGTTCAACTCGTCGTTGGTGGTCTTCAAAATATCAACCTTATCGCCACTCCACCAAATTTCGCCTTCAAAAACGAAGTTTATACGATCTCCGATTTCAATCACGGAGTTCATATCGTGCGACACAACCACTGTCGTCATGTTGAACTCGTAGGTGATCTCTTTGATCAAATTGTCAATTACGATGGCCGTCTGCGGATCCAGTCCGGAGTTCGGCTCATCGCAAAACAAATACTTTGGGTTCATGGCGATGGCTCGGGCTATGCCGACGCGCTTCTGCATCCCTCCGCTGATCTCGGCAGGGAATTTCTTGTTGGCATTGTCGAGCTGTACGCGTTTCAGACACCAATTCACTCGGTCGAGCATTTCGGCTTTGCTCATGTTGCTAAACATGGTGAGCGGGAACATGACGTTCTCTTCAACGGTCAGGGAGTCGAACAAGGCGCTGCCTTGAAACAACATGCCGATTTCTTGTCGCACCGCCTTTCTCTCTTGCTCATTCATGGCGGTGAAGTTGCGGTCGTTGAACATGATGCGCCCTTCGTCAACCTCGAGCAATCCGACGATGCATTTGGTTAAAACGCTCTTCCCACTTCCACTTCTTCCGATGATGAAATTGACTTTCCCCGTCTCAAACACAGTGCTCACATTGCGCAATACATGCTGCGTCCCGAATGTTTTCGATACCCCTTCAACTGCAATCATGTGAGTACCAATTGAGAGATGAGCAAGTTGCAAATCATGATGAGTACAATGCTATACACCACCGCCTGGGTGCTGGCCTTTCCTACCTCTAGAGCTCCGCCTTTGGTGTAGTAACCGTAATATGCCGAGATGGTGACAATGATAAAAGCGAAAACAGTTGTTTTGATGAGGGAGTAGGCTACTTGAAACGGACGGAAATCGTAGGTGATACCCGTTTGGTAGTCGGGCATTGATATTACTCCTGCCAACTCACCTACCCAAGCTCCTGCCGTAATTCCGAGCACCATGCTCATAACAATCAAGAACGGAAAGATGAACAAAGCACCCACCAATTTGGGAAGTATGAGGTAATTCGCTGAGTTGATACCCATGATGTCGAGGGCGTCGATCTGCTCCGATATCCGCATGGTACCGATCTCAGAAGCGATGTTCGACCCCACTTTGCCTGCCATGATTACTGGAATGATGGTGGGTGAAAACTCAAGAATCATCGTCTGCCTAACCGTGAAGCCTATGGTGTAAACCGGAATCCAACCACTGTCGATATTGGCAGCAGTTTGAATACAAATAACAGCTCCCATAAACAACGAAAGCAGGGCTACGATGCCTACCGATTGCACACCGATCTTATCGATCTCCAATACAGTCAGCCGATAAAAGATTTTCCACTTCTCGGGCCTGCGAAAAACGCTCGCCATGAGTAGGGCGTATCTTCCAATGTTGGTAAAGATTTGCATACGGTGCGAAAATACCATTTGTATTGAGCGCGTTCACCATACTCGTGTGAACTTTTTAGCACTTCTCTTTTAATTGTTACTTTTGAGTTATGAAATTGAGATCGGCAATCACCCTGTTTTTACTCGTGGCGTTGTGTCTGGGAGCCTCGTCTTGCGCGACTGTCAGAAAGAAAAACCGCTGCAATACTTGTCCAACCTGGAAAGACAACGTTGAGCTTACACGGTAAACCCACCCTGCGTTACATTCTCTCTCATTATGTACCTGATTCAGCGCTTGATTATTGTGTTCAACTGCTCGAATCGAAGCCGGTTGGGTTTAAAGTTAGCCGAGCGCGACAAACGAAATGGGGAGACTACCGCTTTGGCCCTGCTGTAATGCCGCGCATTACGGTCAATGCAAACCTCTCGAAAGAAGCTTTTTTACTGACGTTGTTGCACGAATTCGCACACCACATGGTGCAGGTGGAGCATGGGAGAAAAGCGTTGCCACACGGACAAGAATGGAAATCTGCTTTTGCCGAAATCACCATCCCCCTTTTTGAAACCGATGCTTTTGGCCCAGAACTGCTCGTGATCTTGAGGCGGCACATGAAAAATCCGCGCGCCACGGCCACCGCCGACCCAAAATTATACGCTTACTTTCAATACGGCTCGCATCCGCCGGGTGAGGCGATAAAAGATTTAAAGCCGGGAGACACCTTTGTTTACAGGGGCGTTAGGTACAGCAAAGGACACGTGGTACGTACGCGAATCAAATGTCTTAACACAGAGAACAACCGTTGGTACCTCTTTCACCCAACCGTACGTGTGGAGCAATGAAATTTGTACTTTTGCAGCGCCGAAGGAGGAAAGACTTGCTTCGGTTCAACCAACTCACTTGACACCATTGAAAACGCGCGTTTCGAACATGGCTGAGTCCCTCGTTGGATCTGAGATAATCAAGCTATCCGGGGAAATCAAGGCATTGCAAGCACAGGGCAGAAATATTCACAATTTCACGATTGGGGATTTTGACCCAGAAATTTTTCCCATTCCAACAGAATTGGAAGATGCAATTGTGCACGCCTATCAGCAAAAGCACACAAACTACCCTGCTGCGAACGGCATGGCGGGTTTGCGTAAGGAGTTGTCGCGCTTTATTGAGGAGCGTCAAGGGTTGGTATACGGTGCCGACTCGTTTTTGGTAGCCGGCGGTGCTCGTCCGCTCATTCACGCCATCTTTCAAGCAGTAGTGAATCCTGGCGATGAAGTGCTTTTCCCAGTTCCCTCGTGGAACAACAACCACTATACGCATTTGGCACATGCAAAACAGGTGATGGTAGAAACCACGCCTGAAACGAACTTTATGCCGGTGTTGGAGCAGTTGCAACCGCATTTGTCGACAGCACGTCTGGTGGCCTTGTGTTCTCCTCTAAACCCTACGGGTACCGTCTTCGGCGCGGCCGAATTGAAAGCCATTTCAGAGGCGGTATTGGCAGAAAACATGCGCCGCGGACCTGAGAATCCGCTGTACATCATGTTCGATCAGATTTATTGGACACTGTGTTATGGCGATAACAAGCACGTAGATCCGGTATCGTTGGTTCCTGAAATGCG
>JANRAA010000259.1:2132-2930 GCA_030728235.1 Flavobacteriales bacterium | reverse complement strand
CGGTACAATTTCCTGACGCTTCAGTACGATGCGCTCGATATTCAAGCCATTGCAAACATCAACGATTACCAAGTTGGTTCGGCTGATGGCGATTCGCCAAATGTTTTTAAGGCCGACGAAACGCAACACCGCTATCAAGCAATCTATACTGCGGCTGAGCTTGCAAATGCGGGCTTGTCTGCAGGCGACATCAATCGTATCTCTTTTCCTGTTGTGTCTGGCGGGGTGATGGATTTCGTTCGCGTCAAATTGGGTGCGCGCACTGGGTTTTCTTTCAATGGATTCGATAATGGGACATTCACCACGGTTTTCGAAGGTGATCTAACGCTAACACCAGGTAACCAAACGATTGATTTGACCACGGCGTTCAACTGGGATGGGGTGTCGGATATTCTTGTAGATATCTCTTCTTTAAACAGCGACCTCGCCCAGAATATCCTCATCGATGCTGAGTCGTCATTAAACCAAGCCATCGCCAGCGGTGGTTCTAACGAGAGCTTTATGCGCTTCAACTGGAACGATGAAATCAAGGTTCCGGCTTCTGTGTTTTCAACTATTGATGATGCTGTTACTATTTCTTTTTGGTTGCGTGGCGATGCCAACTTCCAACCAGAAAATGGTACTGTTTTCGAAGGTGTCAACGCTACAAATAACCGGGTGCTAAACAGTCATTTGCCATGGAGCAATTCTCGTGTTTATTGGGATGCGGGATGGGATGCTGGTTATGACCGCATCGATAAAGCTGCAACGGAAGCAGATTTCGAAGCGGAATGGAATCACTGGGCTTTCACCAAAGAC
>JANRAA010000259.1:0-2122 GCA_030728235.1 Flavobacteriales bacterium | reverse complement strand
GAATGGGGCGCTTTGGCACAGTGGCACTGGGTTCGATAACCCAATGTCGGGAATTGTGAAGTTCTCCATCGGTGCAGCTACGAGCTGGTCGAATTTCTACCGCGGCGACATCGATGAATTCCGAATTTTTAATGTCGCGCTGTCTGAAGGTGAAATCGCAAGTTCGCTTGCCACAGATATTGATGCCGCCCACCCGCTATATAGCCAAATGGTTTTGAACTACACGTTCGATCATCCTTTCGGAACGGAAGCCATCGACTTGAGTGCGTCTGCAGCAAATGGGACACTCGCAGGTTCACCGCAACAAAAGCTTTACATGCCGTGGGAGCTTTCAAATACGTATGCTATGCTCAATGAGCGGGCAGTGCTATCGTTCGGACATGCTGACTATACCGCGTCTGTTGTTCCAAGTTCAGCAAATTTCCCAATGCTTGCTGAATATTCAATTCTAACGGAGTGGGAGGTGACAACCAATGATGTGGACATTGTAAGTGCCACTGCATACTGGTTGCCAGGTGATGTTTTGTACTACTACGAAAATGGCGAGGTGTACGATACCGTGCAGGATACAAATCCAACGCAAACGTTTACAAATGATGTCTTGGATTATTTTGGAGCGCCTTTCGAAGTAATAAACCGCTTTGAACTTGGACGTTTTATAACTCCTTATGGAATTCAACTCGATCTTGAAGACGGGTGGACCTGGGTTTTTGATGTTACCGACTACGAGCAACTCCTCCACGGTGAAGTGGAACTGGAAGCTGGTAACTGGCAAGAACTGCTCGACCTTAAGTTTGTATTCATAGAAGGTACCGCTCCGCGGGATGTCAAACGCATCGAAACGCTTTGGCGCGGCTCGTTCGGATTGAGCACGTTTGAAGAGCAAGTAGGCGTGAAAACGGTTGATGTTTTGGATGGTGAAACGATGTTCCGATTGAAGACAAGGGCTTCTGGACATGGATTCGGAACAGGTAACAACTGCGCGGAGTTCTGCTTCAATCAACACAAGGTGAAGGTGAACGGTACGCAACAATGGGCATGGGAGATCATGCAAGAATGTGCCGACAATCCATTGTATCCGCAAGGGGGGACGTGGATTTACGACCGTGCTGCTTGGTGTCCGGGCGCTCCTGTAGCCACTCAAGATCTTGAACTAACGCCATTTGTTTCGGGCGATCAGTTTGATGTGGATTACGATATTACGTATGATCCGTATGGGAATTATGTCTTCGAAGGACAGATCGTCGCTTACGGCGATATGAACCATCAAAACGATGTTGAACTCGATTGGATCATTTCACCAAGCGATTGGAAAATTAATAGCCGTGTCAACCCTATCTGCGATGAGCCGGTGGTGCGCATTGAAAACGCAGGTGCTCAAACGTTAACTTCGTGTGTGATCACCTACAACGCGGGCGGTAGCGATGAGTCAATGACATGGACTGGCTCACTCGAACCGTTCCAAACCGAAGATGTGACCCTCGAAATCAGCGATCCTGCCTTTTGGTCTGGTAGCCCCGATGAGGTGCAATTGTTCACCGTTTCTGTGAGCTCGCCGAATGGCGTTGCTGATGAAAATGAAGCGAATAATACGGGCACCAGTACGTTCAACCGTCCTCCTGTTTATTCTTATGGAACAGGTCCCGACGACGATAACCGTCTCATCATTTGGACCAAAACAAACAATGCTCCGTGGGAGACTGAGGTTCGCATCGAGACCCTCGATGGAGATGTTGTATTCTTTAGAGATGATTACAGCACGGCGAATACAAACTACCGCGACACCATTCAATTGAATGCGGGCTGCTACAAGGCAATCCTTAGCGACTCAGGTGAAGATGGTTTGAGCTTTTTTGCCAACAACGATGGCAATGGTTTCTGTCGCTTTAAAAAGGTTGCAGGCGCCAATTTTATCGCTTTTGAGCCTGATTTCGGTAAAGAAATTATTCACTACTTCCAGTTTGAAACAGGTCTCACTTCGGTTGAAGAATGGGTTGCTGAAAAGCCGTTTTTAACCGTGTACCCAAACCCAGGAAACAACGAAATGATGGTGAAGACAGGTCGTTGGAAGAACGATTTGTTGTGGACGCTTTTCGATGTCAATGGACAAGCAGTTAAAGCC
>JANRAA010000258.1 GCA_030728235.1 Flavobacteriales bacterium | reverse complement strand
TTTAGCGAAATTCAACCCTTCGCTTTCAAACCAAATCTGGTCGACGACGATTGGAACAGGAAGCGGCGACATTGATATCAGTCCAACTGCTTTTTTGGTTAGCGACTGCAATCAAATCTACTTTTCGGGTTGGGGCGGACTAACAAACACCAACTATTCTCAATGGGCAACGTCGAGCACAACATCCGGTTTACCGCTTACCTCGAACGCCTTTCAATCCACAACCGATGGCAGCGATTTCTACTTGTGCGTTTTAAATCCAGATGCCCAATCGTTGCTGTATGCAACCTATTTTGGGGGTGGAACGAGCCACGAACACGTTGATGGTGGAACATCAAAGTTCGATAAGGATGGAAGCGTGTATCAGGCTGTTTGTGCGGGCTGTGGTGGTAACGACGATTTTCCGTACACCCCAGGTGCTTGGAGTGCCGACAACATGAGTACAAACTGCAATTTGGGGGTCTTTAAATTCGATCTGGGAGGAATAAACGCACAGGTAGTAATTGACGGCCCTACTGAAGTTTGTGAAGGACAGCCCGCCGAGTTTTTGAACAATTCATCGGGCGGCGATTCGTATCAATGGACTTTTGGAGATGGCGAAGGAAGCAGCGCATTCGAGCCAACGCATATTTATGAATTGAACGGTACGTTTACCATCACGCTCGTTGTTAACGATTCGCAAAACTGCCTCGATGCCGACACCGCCAGCGTAGTGCTCACCATTTTGCCAGGCGTGAATCCACTCGTTGCTCCTGTTGATCCCATTTGCGAAGGCGCGTCAACTGCGTTGGATGCTGCAGCTTCACCAAGTTTTTATTGGTTGGATGACCCAACACTTTTTGAACACATTGTATTAAACCGGACGGTTACGCCGCTTGTTCCGAATAATTTTTTTCTAGTTGATGAAAACGACTGTGAATCTGATACAGTAGCCGTTTTCGTAGATTTTGTAGTACCACAAACCACGATTTCAGATGATCCGACGATTTGCATCGGACAATCAACAACCTTAGAAGCAACAGGTGGGGTTACGTATGTATGGTTCCCTCCTCTTGGCTTGTCGACAACCAACACGGCAACAACAAGCGCATCTCCCACAGAATCAACTACCTACGAAGTTGCAATCATAACAGTAGAGGGATGTGAAACTTCAGAAGAAGTAACCGTGAATGTCGACCTCGACCTGCCCGGTGGCGAGGTATACCCAAATGTCCAAATGTGCATTGGTCATACAGCTGAAGTTACTGCAGTTAGCGGATTGGATTGGGTGTGGTCGCCGGCGCAGTTTGTCGTAAGTCAAGGACAAACAGCAACTGTAAACCCAACAGCTACTACGACCTTTTTTGTGGACGTAACCAACGCCTGTGGCACCGGTACCGATCAAGTAACGGTGGAAGTAATTGTTCCCCAGGCGCAAGCCGGTGAAGACGGCATAATTTGTTTTGGAGAATCGCACCCCGTTTGGGCTGAAGGAGGTGTTTCATATCAATGGCAACCCGCACTTTTTGTCCAAAACGACGAAGCGCAACAAACAACAGTCAGTCCGCCCGACGACCAAACGTTCACAGTGTACGTTACCGATGCCTATGGCTGTGTAGCATCGGCGCAAGTATTTGTTGATGTCTTGCCGCTACCGTATATCAACGCTGGCCCTGACCGCATTATCAATTGGCTCGAAACAGACAACTTGTTTGGTGACGCCTCTGGTTTGCCATTTTGGTGGGAGCCCGATTTTGGCATTTCCTGCACCGATTGTCTTGTGCCAGAAGTGTTTACTGAAGACCCCATGTGGTATGTTCTACATGCTGTTGACGCAAACGGATGTGTGGGTAAAGACTCTGTGTTTGTTGATGTGTTCTTCCCACTTTATGTCCCCAACACCTTCACGCCCGACAACAACGGCATCAACGACCTTTTTAAGGCATATGGCGACAATGTGAAAGGATTTCGGATGGAGATACGGAATCGTTGGGGAGAGTTGGTTTTTGCCAGCGAAGACATCAACCAAGGTTGGGATGGCTCAGTGAATGGGGGTGATTACTATGTTCAGATAGACACCTATGTGTGGACGGTTTGGTACGACACAAAAGAGGGAAAAGCCAAGATCGTTGGTCACGTGAATGTCATCCGCTGACGGATGTTTATATCCACTCATGTAATCGCCTCCCAAACTGCATTTGAAATCAATCAGATTGTCATAGCTTCGTGGTTACCCAATTTGTAATCATGATCAAAAAAATTCCATTTTTTGCCGCAATGGCTCTTACATTTGCGATTGGTTGTAGCACAGAAAGTACAACCGATCACGAAACCAAGCCCATGCCCCAAGCACCCGTTGCAAAGAAAAATCCAGTAACGTTTAACGACCACGGAGATGTCCGTGTTGACGATTACTTCTGGATGCGATTGTCAGACGAGCAAAAGAATGCCGCTGAACCCGACGCTCAAACACAAGACGTACTTGATTATTTGAATGCAGAAAACGACTACCGCAAAGCTGTAATGGCTCACACCGATAGTTTGCAAAGCAAATTGTTTGATGAAATCGTTGGTCGCATCAAGCAAGACGATCAATCGGTACCTGTTAAAGTAGATGGGTATTGGTACTACACGCGTTACCAGGAAGGAAAAGAATATCCTTACCACTGTCGCAAAAAAGACAGCATGGACAATGCAGAAGAGATCATGCTCGACGTGCCAAAAATGGCAGAAGGGTACTCGTACTATGCCGTTGGTGGCCGCTCTGTTAGTCCGAACAACGAGTTGATGGTATACGGTGTCGACACCGTGAGCCGTCGTCAATACACCTTGTACGTCAAGAACCTCGCAACCGGTGAGATTTTCGCCGATGAGATTCCAGAAACTACAGGAGGCGCTACATGGGCGAACGACAACAAAACGTTGTTTTACTCGAAGCAAGACCCTGTTACCTTGCGTTCTTCACTTATCTACAGTCACGTGCTTGGAACACCAGCTTCAGAAGACGTTTTGGTGTATGAAGAGAAAGACGAAACTTTTAGTGTTGGTATTGGGAAATCGAAATCGAAAGAGTATCTCATGATTGGAAGCTATTCAACGCTTTCAAGCGAGTGGAGATACCTAGATGCGAACAATCCAACAGGTGCATGGAAGATTATTCAGCCGCGTGAACGTGGATTGGAATACAGCGTATCTCAATACGGAAAGCACTTTTACATCGTAAACAACCTCAATGCTACGAACTTCAAACTGTCTCGTGTAGAGATTGGCAAAAACACCAAAGATCATTGGGAAGATGTGATCGCTCACCGCGATGATGTTTTGCTCGAAGGAATTGAGATTTTTAAAGATTATCTTATTGTCGAAGAACGCAAAGGAGGTTTGAACCATATTCGCATCAAACCTTGGGAAGGTGAAGAACACTACATCGAATTCCAAGATCCAGCTTATACCTGTTATGTAGACTACAACCCAGAGTTTGATTCAGACATTTTGCGTTACGGCTACAGCTCGTTGACCACTCCAAACTCTACGTACGACTACAATATGGTGTCGAAGGAGCGAACATTGTTGAAACAACAAGAGGTGATTGATGAGAATTTCAAGCCAGAAAATTACGCATCAGAACGTTTCATGGCGAAAGCCCAAGATGGCACCGACGTCCCAGTTTCAATTGTTTACCGCAAAGGCATGGAGAAAAATGGCAAAAACCCATTGTTGCTTTATGCATACGGATCTTACGGGTCTAGCACCGATGCTTATTTCAGTTCTGTTCGTTTGAGCTTGCTCGATCGTGGATTTATTTTCGCGATTGCGCACATTCGTGGCGGACAAGAAATGGGACGGATGTGGTACGAAGATGGTAAGTTGTTGAAGAAGAAAAACACATTTACAGACTTCATTGATTGCGGGGATCACCTCATTAAAGAAGGATATACCTCTTCAGAACACATGTACGCCATGGGTGGTTCAGCAGGTGGATTGTTGATGGGTGCTGTTGTAAATATGCGTCCTGACCTTTGGAACGGCGTTGTTGCTGCCGTGCCATTTGTTGACGTGATAAACACCATGCTTGATGAAACCATTCCACTCACAACAGGTGAATTCGACGAATGGGGAAATCCAAAAGATAGCACCTACTACATGTACATGAAGTCGTACTCACCATACGATAACGTTGTAGCACAAAATTACCCGAATATGCTTGTTACCACTGGATATTGGGATAGCCAAGTGCAGTATTGGGAACCAGCAAAATGGGTTGCTAAGCTGCGCGATTTGAAAACCGATAACAACATGCTGGTTATGTACTGCAATATGGATACAGGACATGGCGGTGCCAGCGGACGATTCGAACGCTTCAGAGAAACAGCAATGGAATATGCCTTCCTACTTGATCTGGAAGGAATAAAAGAATAATGAAAAAGCCCCGTGTTAACGACACGGGGCTTTTTTTTGCGGACGCTTTTCTATCTTCGCACGCATGAATTACCGACGTCTGCACCGCGAAGAGCTTGAAGCCATAAAAGATGAGTTTATACGTTTTTTAGCGTCTAACTCTGTTACTGCCGACGATTGGGTTAGGCTAAAGCAAGCTGACCCTGCTGCTGCGGAGTCGCTTGTAGACGTGTTTTCTGATATTTTTTGGGAGAAGGCCTTGACCAAGATTCCCGCGGTGGAAGTGCGCTCTAAAAACATGCTCCGCATCTTGCGTTTCAACGATGACATGGCCGAATTGGTAGAGATTCGCTTGCCAGAAGATGTGAACATCGACCTCACAAACACCAAAGATCTAAACGCACTTTCCTCTGGGGAGATTGATATTCTGACCTTGAACCCATCGCTTTTTGTGGGAACGCAGAAGTATCAAAACGGACGAAATCAAGAGCTCTTTGCCATGATCGAGAGTGGCGCTCAACCGTGCAAAGAAAGCATGTTCATGGCTTTAAAAGCGATGGTGAAAAATCAATAATGTGCGAGTACATCGCAGATGTCGGACTCGTCAACCCTCAAATGGTAAGCAAGCAACCCGGCTCGGTGTGCGCCAACGACGTGTTGAACCGAATCATCAATAAAAAGAGTCTTCGACGGGTTGAGGTTATTCCATTTGCAAACGTCTAGAAACGTTTCGGGATAAGGCTTTTTGATGCCTATGACGTTCGAGTAATAGATCTTTTCAAACGCACTTCTGAAGTACGGCAACCCCATGGTAGCGTCGATGGTTTTTTCGAATTCAGCAACATGAATGGCATTGGTATTACTCAAAAGGAAGGTGCGGTATCTGTTTTTCAGGTCGTGAATCAAGTCGATACGCGATTTAGGAATATCGAGTAATATGACGTTCCAAGCATGCAGCACTTCAGATTTTGACACATGCGAAGGCACGTGTTTCATCAACTCAGCAATGAAATCATCGTTTGAAATACGTCCTGTTTCGAGTTTGTCGAAAAGGTCAGATTGAGAAGCTTTCGAGTAAATCGCTTCGAAGTCATCCATTCCCAATGCTTTGAAAGCTTTGGCAGGAGCGTCGTAATCGATATTGAAAAGAACACCACCGAAATCGAAAATGATGGCATCTACATCTGCCGGGTGAGGCAAGATTTTTATTGCATTCGCTTCAACCATGCTCCAGCTTTCTCGCGTGATTTCACATTTTCCAATGCTACTTTGGCTGCAGTTTCGGTGTTGTATCCGCCGTAGGCGACAAGGTGTAGATCGCCACTTTGGGTGAAGATCGATGCGTCGTAGCCTTTGTCTTGAAGCTCTTTTACGAACGACAAAGCGTTTTCTTTTTCTCTGAAAGCGCCGCCAACCACAAAGTAAAGTTGCAGGTTGGTTGATGCTTTTTCAACATCTACTTCGACTGCTTTATCACGTATTAAGATTCCTGATTCGTCGGCGGTTTCATTCTCGAACGACCATTTCGAAGAATCTTTTTCGTTGTTTTCCCACCAGGCATTGAACGGATTGGCAGTGCTGATTGCCGATAGGCCAAGTCCCTCTTCTTCAAAACGTGGATTGTAGGTTGATGGCTTTTCAAACCGACCAATTTCTTTCAGATTTCCCAAAGAGAAAGTGGCTTTTGAAACATCGCTTTGAGCAAACCAAGTACCGGCTATCATCATCGGAATGGCAGCTGCGGCGGCTAAATTCCTGATAGAACGACCAACCGAAGATCGTTGAATCACCAAAGCTGCTGTTTCTGTGCCGATAGCAACTACTGGGGTGTCGTTTTCAATCGTCTGCTGCTGACGCACGATAGGCGTTAAATCTACTGCGCTGAGTCCGAAAGCGGAAGGAAGAAAATTTCGCTCGTTCGAAGGCACAAATTGCAGGTTGCCAAGGCGATCAAGGAACAGCACACCCACTTGATGCAGGTCGATCTGTTTGCCCTTGTCTAACTCTGCTTTTATGGCTGCTACTTCTGCGTTAAGTATGCCCATGGCCACATCAAACGAGCAGCTCAACTGAAAACGCACCTGCTGAGCCAGCAATCCGTCGTTGTGAATCAATCGCTGATTGAAGCTTACTTCGCGCGATGGAGGGAGAATTTGATGGGTGTTTTTATTGAGCTTGGCCGGACGTTCATTCGCAACGAAACCGCCAAAACCAGGCACAATAACACATTCAGCATGATAAATCAGCTCGCTGATAGACTGTTGTATGTGAGGGGCAATCATGATACGAAAGTAACGAATTCTGCGAGATTTTGTTCGCTATTCAGCGTAAGTGCGCTCAATTTCTTCGAGGTCTGAGAGGGTATCTACCGACATCGATTCGTAACTCGATATAACACAGTGTATTTCTTTGCCATTTTCTAGCCAACGCAGTTGCTCTAAACTTTCGGCAATTTCAAGCGCGGTTGGCTCGAAGTGCACAATTTGGCGCAAGGCATCGGCTTTGTAGCCGTACAATCCGATGTGTTTATAGAAGTCGTGCTTCAGCACCCAATCGTTCAATGATTCGCCGCGATAGAAGGGTATCGCGCTTCTGCTGAAATAAAGAGCGCGGTTGTTTTTGCCCATCACCACTTTCACTTTGTTCGGGTCGAGCAGCAGGGCAGCATCCTCAATACGCTTCACCACGGTTGCTATTTCTACGTGTGCTTTTTGAAGAAGACGCGCCACTTCGTTTATCTGCGCGGGAGCAATGTACGGCTCGTCGCCTTGTATGTTCACGACGGCATCAGCAAGTCCGATTTTTTGCAAAGCTTCATGGCATCGCTCGGTACCGGTGATGTGGTCTGGCAACGTCGTCACAACATTTCCACCAAAACCGGCGACAAATTCGGCAATGCGATCGTCGTCGGTAGCCACCCACACCTCCGCCAGTTCTTCGGCTTTCAAGGCTTGCTCGTAAACCCGCTGAATCATGGCCTTACCGTGAATCATGGCCAATGGTTTTCCTGGAAAACGAGTGGAAGCAAATCGTGCTGGAATGATGCCTAGAATGCGCATTAGAACTTGATTGTGTATTGTAATGTTGTTAATCGAGGCGATTCGATGGAAAGCGGACGTATGGCATACTCCAAGTTTGTCACGTTTTGGACAATGATGGAAATACGTTGCGATTCAGTAATGAAATAGCCCAATCTGGCGTCAAAGATATGAATGCCTTCTGTATGTTCATCCAACCATTTTTCTATGCCCCAGTTGATGGTCGGGTCGATGGAATCGACGAATATGAAGGCTTCATCGATGTTTTGAATGGCCGTTTGGAATCGGTAACTTAAACCAACAAGAAAGCGCGGGTGCTGCAATTCTACGTCGGCTCGCGCCAGATGTTGAATGCGGTACTTTAAAATGTTGTTTTCTGCGTTGGAACTGGTGCTTAGGTAGGTAACAGGCTGGAAATTTCCAGTAGGGTCACCATCTGCGTAAGCGAAGTCGGGAGTGGTAGAAATTGGTTTTGTATACGTATAACCCGCCAAGGTGTTGATGGTAAAAACGCCCAATTTACCGGTTCCCAACACCGATAGCTCGTAACCCGTTACCCTGCTTTTCCCTGTGTTGATGCTGCGAAACCCGAAACCAAACAACTCTTCGATGTTGATCGATTCGGTCCATCGGCCGAAGGTGAATTCAATGAAGTTGTTGTACTCTTGAATGAAAACAGCACCATCCAGAAAACCTTTGAATTCGCCAATTTTAAACCCTTGCTTCACGCCAAATTCTGCGTTGTACGATGTTTCTGGCTGCAAATCTGCCCCGGGATAAATAACCAGCTGCCCAACTGCGGTCTGTATGTATTTCTCGGCAATACTCGGAAAACGGAACCCTTGTCCGTAAGATGCACGCAAGAAGGTGGCCTGCCCGATGCGGTAGTTAATTCCTGATCTGAAAACTGGCTTCTGCGCGTTTTCTGCGTTGATTTCGTAGTACTCATATCGAACACCTGCCGAAACGGTCAACCGATCAAAAAAGCTTTTGTCGAGCTGCAAATAGGAGGCGTAATTTTTAGCTGTGTTTTTACCTTCTGGATTGTCGCCATTGTACAGCTGGGATTCTCCGAAGGTGTTGATTCCAACCAGCCCGAAGGTGGCGGTGAAATCTTTCAAACCATAGGCCTCGAAGTTCTGTTGGTATTGATATTCACCATAAAAAACGTCTGAAAAATTACCCTGATCGTTGTCGTTATCGTTGTCTAACTTCTGCCACCTTCCACGCAAAGAGTGCTGACCTCCCTTTTTTGTGTAGTACTGCACAAAGGGGTCAACAGTGCCCATCACTTGCTTGGTGCGTGTTGCAGATCCAGCATAAGCTTGGTACAGCCCGGTGGTGTCGTTATCCCAAATAAGGGTGGCAAGCGACTCACTCAAAAGCCAGTTGGTATTGATGCCATATTGCAAACCAGGTGTTTTTTTGCTGTGATAGCGGAGGTTTACGTTCATGCGCGCGCGCGATTCGGCATCGTAGCGATCAACTTTAAAGGGATTGAATTTCGATGAGGATGTGTCGGTAACAACCCCGTTTGCATTGGTATTGATGGTGGGCCCAAAGGCGCCGTCATCTCCCATAAAGTTCCCGCCAATTACAAAGTCCAAATTCCCGATTTTACGAGAATGTAAGAATTGAATGCCCGACTGCATTCCTTGTCCTTGCCAATATTTCGAATCTTTCGTTTGCGGATCGCTATACATGCCATGGTATGCCGTAATCTTGGTCTGTGGCTTGTCTTTCGGGTATGCGGTGCGCAGGTTGATCACACCACTCAAAGCAGAGCTACCATACAACACCGACGATGCTCCTTTGATGATTTCGATTTGCTCGATGTTCTCAACTGGCAAGAATCCCCACGAGGGCCTACCGGCATCGCCACTGAGTATCGGGAGGTCGTCCATCAAAATCATTACCCGACTACCTGCGCCAAAACTGTATCCGCTTCCGCTGCGTATCTGAGGCTCGTTGTCTACAATGCTCACACCAGGTGTTTGCTGTAAGATGTCGTCGACAGAGGTTGTGTTTTTATTCTCGATGATGTTGGGTTTGAGCACTTCCATCGAAACGGTGACTTCGCCAAGATCTTGCTCGAATTTCCCTGCGGAGATAACCACAAAATCGAGATCCAAAGTGGCATTTTCTAACGCAACGTCCAATGTGAGGCTTTGGTTCGCTGATACGGTTACAGATATTTCTTTGGTGGTGTATCCGATAAACGAAAAGCGCAGTTTATGCTCGCCCACCAAAAGGTTGAAGGTGTAATCACCGTTTATATCTGTTGCAACACCGGTGTTGTTTTCGGCGAGGATGTTTGCGCCAATAATCGCCTCTTTTGTTTTTGAGTCGATAACGCGCCCTTTCACAACTCCATTTTGAGCGGAAAGAGTTACTGATAAGGCAATAAAAAGAAAAGTTAGGATGGTTTTCATTCTAAAAATGAGCTAAGGTTCGCACAAGTATAATAAAATGCAGCACACACAAAGTCATTGTTGGAGAGTTCTGCAAAACTCGTAAGATTGTGCATGACATTAGACGAAACTACAGAAATCATTGCTTTTGCTAAAGCAGATGGGGTTGGACCGAGCACAGCAAAGAAATTGTTGCAGCATTTTGAAACGGTTAGTGGTGTTTTCGGTGCTTCAGCACACGCGCTGCGTAGACATGGGTTTTCTGATCGGTTGATTGCCGGAATCAAAGACAAGACTTTGCACACACATGCGCGTTTGGAGGCGGAGCGTTTGGAGGAGTTGGAGGGCCGCATAGCACTGCTCGGACAAGTTGGCTACCCTGCGCGGCTGGCGCGCTGTCCGGATGCACCCGTGGTAATTTTCATTAAAGGTGTGCCTGATTTAGATGCCATGCGCATGGTGAGCATTGTAGGCACGCGCAGAGCATCGGCCTACGGCTTGGAGATGTGCCGTGCGCTAGTCAAAGAACTGTCGGTTTACAATGTTTCAGTAGTGAGCGGTTTGGCGTTCGGTATCGACATTGCAGCGCATCGCGCAGCAATGGAGGAGAATATACCTACCATTGCTTGCTTGGCCCATGGCATCGATAGAATTTACCCGCATCAGCATTACCGCGATGCGGTAGAAATGTGCAAATCAGGTGGTTGGGTAACTGAGTTTCAATCGGGCACGCGGCCGAGCAGGGAGCATTTTCCATCGCGAAACAGGGTCATCGCGGGATTGACGGATTGTACGATTGTGGTAGAGTCAGACCGGCAAGGGGGGTCGATTATCACTGCGCGTTTGGCGGCGTCTTACCACCGCGATGTTTTTGCGGTTCCTGGTGATATAAGAAATCCGATGTCAGGAGGGTGTCATATGCTTATCCGAGGCTTGGAAGCGCAGCTTGCTACCCATGGCGCACAAATTGCCCGTGATTTGGGTTGGGAACGTGTAGAGCAAAACATCCAAATGCGTCTTCCCCTGGCGTTGGAACCTGAACAAATGCAAGTGGTGGAGGTGTTGAGGGAGAAAGGTGCTACCCACCTTGATGAGTTGGGGTTTTATTGCTCTCCGCTTGGTAGCCGACTGTCGTTTGTGCTGCTGCAAATGGAAATGCTGGGGGTGATTAAACACCTACCCGGACAACGATACGCATTGTCTTAACCTTTGTTGATAATCTGCACAAGGCTGTTTTGAATGGTGTTGAGGATGTGCTTGCAGATCATTTCTTTCACCTCAGGGGCTTCGGCTTTTGAAAAGCCATCGAGATCCTGCAGCAAGCCATCAATAAACGAAAGCTGACAATATGGTTGAATGTCGTGAATGTACTTTTCAAGTGTTACCTGACAATATGCCCATTTCTGTGCCTTCGAAAGTTCATGCACTTGTTTGCTAACACTCTCAGCTTGAGATGAGATGAGGCTGGTAATCTGATTTCTGTAGGTGCTATCGAACCCTGAAATCTTCGTGAGCAGATGCAAGTTGATCATAACACTGAATTTATGATTCAATGTTAGTCAGCTTTTGAAAATAAGAAGGTAGGAGGCAGGACGTACACGTGGTCAGAAAAATCTTACACTCAGATGTACTTGGTCAATTCAAGCTTTACCTCGGTGATGCACTCGTCGCAAAGCATGATGGCTTCGTTGAACATGGGAGTTATCTGCGACATGTCGCCCTCGTTTTTGATGATTTGCTCAATCATTTGAAAACGACGATGGCCTTCGATAAAACCAATGGTGAAAGACGATGATTTCAGCTTGTGAGCGAAATAGCGGACAACAGGCCAATCCTGCGCATCCACAGATTCCCTCATTTTCAAGAGGTCTTTCGGAGTGTTCATAAGATACACCTCTAGGATTTCACGTATAAAACTGTGATTGTGCCTGGAGAGCACCTTGAGGTTATCGAGGTTAATTAGCATTGTTTTCTGAGCTGCTGCGAAAGGTAATAATTTCAATAAAGTATGCGTGCATCATGTTGTTTATTTACCCACAGAATTATCATCTGTTGCAGCATCGGGCTGTTCTTCGTCGTCAATTTCTAAATCGCCACTTAAGCGGTTTCGCTCTACTTCTTTGATTCCCCAACCATTTTGTATCAATGAGATGGTCATGACAATACTTGAAATAAAGACAACTTGGAGGAGTATTCCACGTTCAAAACTATCTGAAACATACTCGGGATGGCTGCTGTAAATCTGGAAAAACAGCAAAATGGTGATAAGTCCGCGCGGCGCGATATACACCAAAGGAAAAATGTTCTTGCGATCAAAAAGCCAAAGCAGCAGAAGGCGCACGAGGTAAATGAACACGACGATCACCAAACTGAAAAACAATACGGTCCAACTCAACAAACTGGCAAGTGAAATGGTAAGTCCGAACATCACAAAGAAGAAGGTGCGGATAACAAAGGCCGTTTCGAGTGTCAGCAAATGGAACTCGTTGTGCAGCGAACGTATTTTTTGATGGTCGACGAATTTCCGCAACCCTTTGAACCAAAATAGCTGGTAGTTATTTAGCATCAAGCCAAAGGCGAGAATGAGAATAAGTGGAGAAAGGTGGTAAATCTTCTCTATTGCATAAATCAACAGCAAGATGGCGATGGTCATAAACAGTTTGACCTCACCGGTAAGTTTCTGGATTACCCACACCAATCCGTATCCAAAAATAACAGCCAAAACAACGGTGATTCCGATGTTTGAAAACACACTTCCAATAACATGTCCTGCACTCTCGGCATTCACATTTCCAAGCACGAGGTAAAAGAACATGATGCCCAGAATGTCAGAAAAAGTACTTTCATAAACCATGAACTCTTTCTGCACACGCACCAAACCACCGACACTCGGAATGATGATGGCACTGCTCATAATACTGAGAGGAATGGCGTATACAAGGGCCGACATGAAATCGTCAATCACCATCAGGTGTAGAAAGCCAGCAATAGAGAAAGAGGTTAGTAACAGGCCAACTAGGGCTACAAGAAAACTTTTCCAAATGATGGGCCACTTGTCTTTATTTAGCTCTAAATCAAGTGCCGCTTCCAAAACAATAAATATCAACCCTACGGTGCCTAAAATCTCCAACAACAGCCCTTCATAAGGAATGCGGGTGATGCCTATGGTCTGCAATCCTTGCTGAAGAAGTATTCCCAAAGCGATGAGTAAGAGCGGACTAGGTATGTTCGTTTTTTTGGCGAACAACTGGAAGAAATACGACACGATAATGACGAGCGATGCACCTATCACCAATCCGTACGCGTTGCTAATTTCTATTGCTGCCAGCATGTTATTGTTCAACAGGTGTTAAGCCAATCTCTCTGTACAGCTCGTTGGCGAGGGCAAAGAGATCTTTTTTGGTAAATGAAACGATGTCTAACGAGTTTTTTTCGAATGGTAAACGAACGATGCCACCCTTTCTTAAATCACCTTCTTTGTCGAACAAGCTGTAATGCACTTGCAGAAACAATTTCACTCCAGAAGGGTCTATCTGAACAGGCACTCCGAGGTTGCGGATGTCTAATTCTGATACGACAAGCACAAACGAGCCGCTACTTTGAGCAGCCATCCTGCGTATCAGCGTCGAATCTACTTGCGCCGCAATGTATTTGTCGATGCTGTTGCCGCTGCTCACCAGTTGTCCTTGAATTACACGCGTACTGCCATCAATTGCCATTTCGGTGGTGTCGACGGTCAATGCTTTGTATTTCATGGAGCCATATATGGAATCTAACGACGACGGCCATTCATCACTCCAACCATAAACATCCGCGCTGATTGCGCGAGGAGCTTGCTTGCGCAGCGCATAAAAAAAGCCTTCAGCGATTTGCTCATGCAACGCTTTCGATCCGAGCTGGTTTTGTCTGCACATCTCTTGGTGGACGTCAGAAATGATCATACGCGGCTCGAAAGGGACAATGGCAACAGTCTCTTGTTCTTGACTAACGAACAACCGTGAACCACCACGTGTGGTTTCTTGTCCGGCAACGAACAATGGCAGCAAAACGATTAAAAATGCTACGAACTTCATTGCACTCAAGATAACGGGTTTTTTGTTAACGCAATCAGAAAGCATTGGTAAGCCAACGGTAAATGTCGTTACCAATTGCATATACCATCAGCGTTAAAAGTATCACCACACCTACCATTTGCGCTCGTTCCAAGAATTTTTGAGAAGCCGGACGACCAGAAATGATTTCGTAAAGAAGGAAAACAACGTGTCCGCCATCCAACGCTGGAATTGGCAACAAGTTCATGAATGCCAAAATCAGTGATAAGAATGCGGTCGTTCTCCAGAACACTTGCCAATCCCAACCAGCATCGAAAATTGACCCGATGGTGATGAAGCTGCCTATTTGGCTCGCTCCTGATTTTGAGAATAGGAATCGCAACGAGAGGACGTACCCCTGCAACGTTTCTGATGCCTCTGTAAATCCAGCACCAAACGATTGGAAAAAGGTGTAATCCTTGGTTACGTAGTTGAAATCGCCACGCTTTGATGGGAAAACAGGTCCAAAACCTATTGTGCCTTCTGGCGTGGTGTGTATCACTTGCTCTTTCAAAGCCCCTCCACGGTAGTAACGAATGGTAATGTCTTTGTCTACGCTGCTGCGTATTTCTGAAGCGAGGTCATTGAAGAACGGACTATTAACACCGTTCACTCCAACCAAGCTGTCGCCTTTTAACAGTCCGGCAGCCTCGGCAGGTGAACCTGCAGAAACGACATCGATTACTGTTGGGAAACGCATCGCAAACGGCTCACGAATATTGCTATCAATGAGCGCTTGTCCGAAATCCGATGGCAAAGTCAGATTCATCTGCTGTCCGTTGCGCTCTACAGAAACCTCCGTTACAGGGTTTGTGAGCAACATGCGGCGTATTTGATTGTATGATTCAGGCTCTTTGCCGTCGAGGGCTAAAATTTTATCTCCTTCTTCAAACCCAAAACTGCTGATGCGGCTGTCTACATGCAATCCGTATGTCACATCACTCGGCTTGAGCACTTTGTCGCCAAAGCTGTACAACACCATGGCATAGATGAAAAAGCCTAAAATCAGGTTCACGGTTACACCGCCCAGCATGATGATCAAACGCTGCCAAGCCGGTTTCGAGCGAAACTCCCAAGGCTGCACTGGTTGACTCAACGCCTCAGTATCCATTGATTCGTCAACCATACCGGCGATTTTCACATATCCACCAAGTGGCAACCAACCGATTCCGTACTCCGTTTCACCTATTTTCCGCTTGAAAAGCGAGAATCCAGGGTTGAAAAAAAGATAAAACTTCTCAACACGGGTTTTGAAATATTTTGCAGGCAAGAAATGTCCTAGTTCGTGCAATACAACCAGTATCGATAAGCTGAGAATGAGCTGGGCAGCCTTTATAAGCGCTATCATTGAGTATTTTTTGTCGTTCTTATTCTTTCTCGAAGCGAAAGAATACAATTTAAAGTGGGCAAAGATAACGGTTTAAAAGACGAATGTTTGAAATGTATGTGCGCATTTTGTTTCTTTCACAATGGTGATTACCCTTTTAAGAAATTTACCTTTGTAGCGAAGTTTACTCGCTCTTAGCAACATGGCAACAAAAAAGAAATCGAACTCAAGTAATTTCCGAAAATGGAAGGTGCTATTTTGGCTCATCGTAGTAGCGCCCTTCGCAGGTATCGCTGTGCTGTTGGTATTGGCATCCATGAGTACCTTGCCAGATACTGAGGCGCTGGCGAATCCAAAAACGAATTTGGCAACAGAGGTTTTTACTTCCGACGATAAAGTAATCGGACGGTATTACCGTGAAAACAGATCCGACATACGCTATGAAAACCTGCCGCGGCATTTGGTTGATGCGCTGGTGTCGACCGAAGATGTGCGCTATTGGGAGCACTCAGGGGTAGATTTCAAAGGGTTGGCGCGTGCGACATTTTACCTCGGAAAAAAGGGAGGTGGTAGCACCATTCCGCAGCAGCTAGCGAAGTTGTTGTTCACCAAAGAATACGAGACCTCTAACTTTTTCGAGCGTGCATTGCTTCAAAAACCAAAGGAGTGGATTATTGC